>NZ_JASDCR010000008.1:0-149764 GCF_030407795.1 Psychrobacter sp. APC 3279
AAGAACATTTTCACCTCTATTTAAAGGAATGTGAGTGGCGTTTTAATCACAGTGACCCAAAGTCGCAATTACTACAATTAAAACAATGGGTTAAACAGGGTTTGAACTAGTTATCTAGGACAGCCCCTAACTTATTTCATTGAAAATTATCTAACTATAGATACAGACACTCCTTTAAAAATCACTTTATAGTTGACACTATCAACCTTATTCTATATAGTTGCTCCTATCAACTATATCAAAGAGTTTTTATGTCTAATAATTCATTGAGCGAAACACTACATCAATTGATGCATACCTATACTAACCTACTGCTAGAAGGTATTCGCCAGCAAGGTGTCGAGTTGTCCGTGACCAATATCAGAACCTTAAAAGGTGTCTGCTATAACCCAAACAGTACTGCGCTATCGATCTCTAAACACATGCAGCGAGACAAAGCGCAAATCACTCGTGCCTTAAATGACCTTTTGGCGGCTGAGCTAATCTTGAAGACAGATAACCCGCTTGATGGTCGCAGCCAATTACTACAGCTGACCCCTAAAGGCGAAGAAGTTATAACAAAGCTTGATGCAGCAGAAGAATGGACAAGGCAGCAATTAACGAAAGATTTAAGCCTCGTAGAGCTTGCGTTATTTTTCCGTGTCAGTCGCACCATGATAGACAACGTTAGCAGCAGCAAGACTACCGATAAATAAGTAAGGACAGATCCACATGAATAACACAATAAATCAGAAACCCGTACGCGAAATCATGACTGTTGCTCACAAGCAAATGATTACTCCGCACTACATCCGTATATACCTCACAGGCCAAGCAGATACTATTGCCAATATCGCGACCATGACAGTTGGTGCAAACAACAAAGTGCTTATCCCTGTCGATAAAGCTCAGCCAATTGACCTAAATGACAATACTACTTTCGTTATTCGCACTTATACTCATCGCGGCGTTGATGTAGCAAAACAACAGATCTGGATTGATTTTGTCGCTCATGGTGACGAAGCCCCTGCTTCAGGTTGGGCCACTCATGCTGAGGTTGGCGACGAGATTGGTATCTTAATGAAGCCTAAAACCAAAGCGCTTTGTCCTGATGCAGATGATTTTCTATTGATTGGCGATGCCACAGCGATACCAGTGCTCGGCTCAATATTAGAAAGCTTGCCTGCCAGCGCGACTGGTCAATGCATCATTGAAGTGCACGGTACAGAAGATGAGCAAGAATTGCCGACAGCAGCCAATATCACCATGACATGGTTACATAACCCAGATCCAACGCAAGGCAGTCAATTAATCGACACAGTAAAATCTCTTACTTTACCAACTGCAGAACAGAGCCGTTTTGCTTATATCGCTAGCGAATTTTCATCTGTCAAAGCCCTGCGTCATTATCTAAAGGTCGAGCAACAGTGGTCTAAGGACGAACTATATGCCTTTTCTTACTGGAAAGCAGGTGTTGCAGAAGACCAATCTGTAAGCGATCGTCAGGCAGAAAAAAATTCCGACTAACTAATCGCTCTTTATGATAGGAAAATAACTATGGCTCCAAATACTATGCCAGCAAATACCGAGACCCTGCTCATTGATGGTAATAAAAACAATGGCGCTAAGAATGATGGTGTTAAAAAAACACCGTTGCTCTACAAAGTGTTATTAATCCTTGCCTTGATGACTGTCATAGGTGGTCTCTTAACAGGTGTGATGACTTATATGAATGTCGGATATTCCGATACATTTTTTATAGACTGGTCTAGAGCGCTACTGGCAGCGTATGCGATTATGCCGATTGGCTTCTTACTGATGGGTCTGGTCACAAAATTTATTAATCATAAGCTACCTAATACCAAAGCGTACAAGCGCAATCTCATCACAGGTATATTAATGGCTTGTATAATGGAGTCTATGTTAGCCTTTAGTACTGCCTCAAAGACGATTGGTTTTGCCAATCAAACAGCATTTTTGAATGGTTGGTTAGAAGGGTTTCTAGTTGCGTTACCAGTAGGATTGACGTTAATGGTCATCGTTTCTATGACTATTAAACCAAAAATTGAGGCATTTCTAAAAAGCTAAGATATCACAACTATGCTTATTAGGCTTTTCGGTACTCTACCACGATACTAACCATATTAATAAAAAATCTTAATAAAATTGAAGAACATAAAACATGAAGGGCGTGTTGAATATTCAACACGCCCTTGTCATGTCAGAAGCTTTCTAATACTATTTTACTGCTGGTTTTGCAAAGAACTAACGTGTATTTAATAAGTCAGTCGTAACAACGTTTAGTGTTAAATTTGATTTGATACAGACTTTTTTTACCCGTCATATATTGTTACTATTCGACAATATTCCGATGACTAGACAGTACAACTGTCATAATTAATCTAGTTTTGGCTGTATACTCTACTATTATAGAAACGTATAGTCAGAATACAAACGCTAGTTATAAACAGTATCCTACTAGTAGCCATTTATTTGTATATGTTTAACACATTGGTGGTAGATAGATTCTACTCCGCTTTAGTGTTTAGACCCATAATGAGTAAGCTAAAAATCTAATGTTCCACTCTGACAGTTATTGATTATTAACTAGGTATCGATATCACAAATTTTATGAATACAGAAAACATAATATCTGCACTTAACAACCCCATGCGTCGTCAAATCATAAAGTGGTTGAAGGACAGATCGAACTTTCCAGCGTCGTTACCAGAGCACGCTAATCTGGATGGGGTATGCGTCAGCTACATCCAAGAAAAAGCTGGATTGTCGCAATCAACCATCTCAAATTATATGGGTGTGTTAAAAAAAGCAGGATTGGTTACGTCCGAACGCCACGGACAATGGACGTTTTATCAGCGTCATGAAGCTAACATCGAAGCGTTTCTCACTGAAGTTGAAAAAGAGCTGTTGAAGCTTTAAAAATTTCTCATAATCTTTAGAGCTATTTTTCTTTGTTACAAAACATCTAGATATTTCAATATAACGATTATTTATCTTCATACCGCATCATCCAAACCAGTTACTTCTTCTCTTCTAGCGACCTTTTTCCTTCTGCCGACATATTACCTTCTAAAATTTTATTCATAATAGAATATTGCCTTCTGGTCAGTCGCCAGAACAAATACCTAAATACTCATTACATTTCTATTGTCCTTAATAAGCCAATAATGAATAGTAAACTCTCTCAATAAATAGCATGTATTCTTGGTTTTAATCTGCATAAAAAAAGCCAAGATACACTCAGCTTTTCTATATTTATCAATATGACACTATTAATACGTAGCTAGTTTAATGCGCGCCTAAACTTTGCTCAGCATCTGGCTTATCATGCACACCGAAATTGTCTATCATCGCTTGGCTCGCCTCGTTCAAACCGATGAGCTCTACCTCAGTGCCTTCACGGCGAAATTTAATAATCACTTTATCTATGGCAGCGACTGCTGTCACGTCCCAAAAATACGCGCGCGACACGTCAATGACCACGTTAGAGACAGATTCTTTAATATCAAAGGAGTCAATCATACGCTCTGCTGATGAAAAAAATACTTGTCCATCAACTTGATAATAACGCGTTTGCGCTGCTTCATCCATGTGACTATGCACGCTCATATAGCGCTCAATCTTATTGGCAAAGAACAATGCTGACAGCAGCACACCAATCAATACGCCATAAGCCAAGTTATGCGTTGCGACCACCACAGCGACGGTCGTAATCATGACCACATTACTTTGCAGCGGCTTGGTTTTTAGCTCTTTAAACGAACCCCAGTTGAAAGTACCGATAGACACCATAATCATCACAGCGACCAATGCGGCCATTGGAATAATCTTTAGCCAATCGCTTAAGAACACTACCATCAATAATAAAAACACGCCTGCCACTAAAGTAGAAAGACGCGTATAGCCGCCTGATTTGACGTTGATGATCGACTGGCCAATCATCGCACAGCCTGCCATCCCGCCAAAAAAACTACTAACAACATTGGCAATACCTTGGCCTTTGCACTCTTGCGTACGGTCGCCTTTGGTATCAGTCAAATCATCTACGATCATCATGGTCATCATAGACTCAAGTAAACCAACTATCGCCAAACTGATAGAGTACGGGAAAATAATGAGCAACGTATCTAAGTTCAACGGGATATCAGGTATCAAAAACATCGGCAGAGTGTCAGGCAGCTGTCCCATATCATTGATGGTTCGAGCCTCTGCACCTAATAGGATGGCTATAGCCGTCACCAGCACAATACTAACCAATGGCGATGGAATCACTTTACCGATCTTTGGAATATATGGATAGCCATAGATAACGACGAGACCTAGCGCTACAAGACCATAAACATGTACTAGGTTTGAGCCTGCCTGCGGCAACAGCTCAGGAACCTGCGACATAAAAATCAAAATAGCCAAGGCATTGATAAAGCCGAGCACTACGGATTGCGACACATATTTCATCAGATTCCCCAGCTTTAAGAAGCCAAAGATAATCTGTATAACACCTGTCAGCACACTGGCTGCTAACAAGTACTGCAAGCCATAGTCTTTGACCAGCGTCACCATCAGTAACGCCATCGCACCAGTCGCCGCCGAAATCATCGCTGGACGACCACCGACAAACGAAATCACTACCGCGATACAAAATGAGGCATAAAGCCCTACTTGGGGATCGACACCGGCAATGATAGAAAACGCAATCGCTTCAGGGATAAGCGCCAAAGCGACGACCATGCCAGCCAAGACATCGCCGCGCGCATTGGATAGCCAATGTTCTTTAATTGTACTTAACATATGTAACTCAGTTTTGGGGAACTGCTTTAGTCTGTCAATAAACGAGGTATCTAATCATTATTTAGAAAACATCTATAATAAGAAACGTTAAAAATTTTCGCAAAACTTGTTATAAATGGCGATGCTAAAAGTTTCTTATACAGATACTTTGTTTCAAATATTCGCTATATTAGCATTATGAATTGATTGACACTAAAAAAGCCACTATCTATTTTTAGGTAGTGGCTTTTTTATTTGTGGTTAGGTTTTGATTATGAAAGATGTTAGTTCAGTGAAGCCCTAACAAAACAATCCTTAGCTTCTAGCATCTTACGCAGTCCTGCTGACTTCTCAGCGGAGGGTGGTAGCGCTTCATCCATCTGTTTGGCTAAGTCGCAGATGGGCTTTGAAGTATATAGTAGGTGCTGTGGTAGGTGGTCGTAGCTGAAGTACTGCATGATAGGTGATTGATGTTGCTGACTCATAACGGTGTCCTTTGGACGTTAGGTGTTGAGTTATGAGTGTAATGGAGCTGCTGCTCATAGGACAGCAGACCATTCTAGGAAGGGTTAAAACAACTTAAGCTGCTCACGATGTTTACGCATCTCATCAATCTTCTTTACGATTGTGCGACTGTAACCGTATGAGACGCCGTATTTAATATCGACGTCATGGAACTTCATAGTCTTTGAGTCTGCATAGATTGCCATCTGACGTGCAATTCTAAGCGGTTTGCGGCTGACATAGAACGTCTCACCAGCAAACGCGCTTGCCATTTGACAGACTATCTGGCTCACCATGTTACCCGCTTCAGACGCCTCGATATCATGTTTAACAAGCTGATCGTGCAGAACTTCGATAAAGCCTGCAAAGAACTCGCCCGCTGACGTTACATCGCTTAACTCTTTGACAGGTAGCGTGTCTGTCAATTCAAAGTTGTCTGTAGTATCAAGCTTATCAAACATATTAGTAGTCCCTTATGTACGCTAGATTGTCATTAGTTTAAATGTCGCTGTATATGGGTCTGTATCTTCTTCAGGGGCTTGATAGTCAACTGGGTTAGTATTATCAAGCGCTGTCTCATGTAGACGCCACATCACTGTAGACGTCTGGCTATCGGGATGTGTCAGCGTCATAGTTAGCTTTGGTACATCACACCAGCTACGCAATATCGTTAAGTCGTTACGCTGAACCCAAGCCCAATCGCCGCTAAGTGTGATTGGGCGTCCTGCTTTCTTTGTGCCCTGCTGAATGAACATTGAACCTGTTATTGAATACTCAGGCGCGGACTGTGCAATCTTGCTCCACTGAAACTCGTCAACCCACTGAAGATCAGTGGGTAGTGCGATGGTTTCATTGGTGTCATTGCGTTTTAATGACCAGCTCATAGTGCGTCTCTTGATGCGTTTTGGCTTATCTTGTCGATATAGCCTTGCCATTCTTTGACCTTTTCAGGGTCGTTTAATTCGTGTTCAATGCGGCTTAAAAACTCGCCTTGGCTCTCACCTGTCTTTGCGTACTTCATAGCAAAGTTGCTATCCTGGCAAAGCCTACATCCAAAGAACCTAATCTGCTTATCTGATAGCTTGTACTTCTTGCGCTCAGACTCGCTTGGTGGAGTATAACTATTTAGTACTTTCATTAAGTAGTTATGGTTCTTCAGCGGTGTAGCTAGATCGCCTTTTGCGTGGTTCTCTAGCATGATGTTAATGCCATACGCTAAGCGGTCTATGTCACAGCCTTCTAACTGCAAGTCACTGATAATCTTGGCGCGGCGACTAAGCGATAGGTTTGACTTAGCGGGCGCGAACAGTTGTGTATAGTTTAACACCAAATTTGTCAGAGGTGAGGGTACAGACAGGGCAATGCTAAAGGCCATTTCCGCGTTAGTATTATTAATATAATCACTTAAATCATGGGCTTGGTTGCAGCTGGGGCAAGTTAGTTTATTGGTCATAATATGCTTCCTAGTTAATGAGTTTACGAGATTGTGTACCATCCATCCCGTGATGCAGCTTGGCATCTTTACCAGCGACAATACCGTTGTAAAAATCATCACTTCCAGAGGCTGCTCTATTTTTTGACACTCGATCTACAGGGTTTTTAGTTCTCAAAGTTAGCTCACGGTTCATCGCATACTCAATCATTGCTATATCAGTGGTAGGCGGCACAAGCTTGCTTACTAGACGTTCAACAGTAGCAACCCAGCCCTGACAGAACGCATCCGCGCGTGCTGTTTTGTTTTTAGTCAGCCTTACTCGCTTTAGCTCTGTACGCATGTATTCAAGCCGGGCCTGCTTTAACTGGCGCGCTAAAGAGTCATAAGCGTAGCTAGCGATAGTACTGTGTATTTCTAGACCGACAAAACAAAATACAGCGGCATACTCAAGCTTGCCTTCTCCATTGCCCAGATACATCTTGCAGCCAAATAATTCCGCTATCATGTCTGCAAGATGAGCTAAATACAGCGCAGGATTGCGAGCGGTTCGTGTGCTTGAACGCTGAAACTTGATATCAGCAAGCTTCACATCATCCATGCTAATGTTATGCTGCTTCATCATGGCATGTGCTTGACGTAGTGCAGTAGCGGCCTCGTATTCATTGCTTGACTTACTTAATGCCAAGCAGCGGATAATCTTATCTAAAACACGTTTTTTATCTTGGTTACTCATATTAACCCCTTAATTACTGGCTTTAGCTTTATCACGCTCAAGTAAAAGCTCAAACTCAAGCTTAAGTACTTCAAGCAGATCATAGGGCTTGGCTTCTGGATCTATTTCACCGTCTAGCACATCCATTGAGAGCTCGACTGCTGATATAAGGGCTTTAAGGTGATGGCCGTTTAACTTTAATACAGCATAGCTCTCCTCATTTATCGACTGCAACAGTGCATCGATGAGCACTTCTACGCCGTTATGGTTTAGATCGATGCTAGTTATTTGCTCATCTTCATCTTCAGAACCGACATCTATAATATCGCTAACAGATATGCGAGTTCCCTCGGTAAGCCTATCAACGCTTATGGCCTCAACGTGATCGCCGTTAGTAATCTGATACTTATATAATTCCAACATGATTAATCCTTATTAATAGTGGTTTAGATACTGGCGAAAACGTCAGCGGTGATTTTGTCCTGGCCGATACTGGCGCAGAAGTTCATAGCACTAATGACGGCATTGTTAACGATCAATGGGTATAGCAAGCTGATAGTGTGTTTGCCGTTAGTTTGGGTGAGGCGCTCAGTGAGACCGCTCATAGCGTCTTCAGCAAATATCTTGTTATAGTCCAGTCCTGCGCGGCTAAGCTTGTGTTTGAGGTAGTCGCCAACATAAGCGTTTAGCGGTTGTAGCTCTACTTGCTCACAGCGACGCGCTACCTCACGTACATCAGCGTTACGCTCGTTAAGCTTAATCTTTAGTTCAGGCTGACCGATTAGGACGATAGCTAATAGACGACGCATACCGTCTTCTAATTCCCAAAATCGTTTTAAGTACTTGAGTACTGGCACGGTAAGATCATGCGCCTCATCGATGACCAGGCAATGCTTGTTACCAGCGCGGCTACTGTCAGTCAGTAGGCGCTTAATCTGGCGGGCTTTGGCTTCCATTGAGCGCTTTGGGTGCTCGTTGCCTTGACTGACGTCATCGATGATCGCATCGCACAAATGAGCGACGTTGAGACGAGTCTTATCAATCGCTTGTGGCTGAATGATGATGACGTTGTCCTGGTCTTGCTTGACGCCTTCGATCAGGTCACGCTTGAGCGTGGTTTTGCCTGCACCTGACTCACCAACGATGGCGATAAAGCCGCCGTGCTTGGCCGCTGAGGTCATGGTTTGGCGGATATAGCGCTGCTCGGCTGATAAATAGACATCATCACGGCTCTGGACGTCATCGATAAAGGGCGACTTGTGTAATTTGAAGGTTTGTTTGGCGGCTTGGGTCAATGCTTGCATGATGGGTAACTCCTGATTTAATTGTTTGGTTTGGTTGGTAGTGGCTGTTGCGATTGTCCAGTTGTGAATTTCCTCAACACCTAGTTTTTCTAGCGCTCGGTCAATGCTGGTATTGACCTCAGTAGTCGGTATTGAGCTTGGGTACTTACCGTGCTTAATCAGCTGGGTAAGGACGGCTGGGCTAAATCCTGCCTCGGTTGCTAGTTTGCGCTGGCTGATGCCATGCGCTTTTAGTAGATCTGATAGCTGCATAGTTAGATGACCTTCAGTTGGGGTTGATTAGGATTGAGTAATTTGTGCGCTATGGCCTCGTAGTCGCTTTCTTTGACACCGTCAGCGTACTGGGCGCGGATTTGGTCTGCCATGCCATCTATGACGCCGTGCTGCTTGACGAACCATTTGATGAAGTCTAAGACTGGCAGTATTGCTTCTTCACGCTCTACTGTGTCTGTGCTTGGGCGCTTGGGCGTGGTGACCTTTTGTAGTGCTGGCTCACCGATATCTAGTGGCTTGCCTTGGACTGGTCTATACAGCATGTTGTCTGTGTCATGCTGCTCTTTGAGATAAGTAAAGGCGTCAATCTTCCCATCAAACGCTGGGGCGCTCTTGTTATTACGGATGCGGTCAATCGTGGCCTGGTCGCGGGTGCCGTAGGCTAATTCGTCTAAGTCTTGACGGTTAATATCCGCTTGCGTCTGCTTGGCGGTATGATGATGACCATCTAGCATGGCGGTAGCTGATATAGCATCGCTGTCAAAGCCTGCGTCATCTTGCGTCAATGGTGGTATGTCATAAGTGACCATCTCACCAAAGCGGTTGGGGTGTGTGACGCGGATATTAGGGTAAGCGTAAGGGTTAACGCTGACGGTGACTTTACCGCCAATGGTGACGTTATCGACCTCAGATACGTTGTACTTTTTGCCATCCCAGCTGATGTTATAGTTGCCGCGTACCTCACGGGTCTCAGCTTTGTCCGATAGCAGCATTTTGCAGACCTCAATCGGTGGGCATACGGTCAACTGCTCAGGCTGTATGCGTCGCCAAGCTTTAAAGCGCGGCATCTTATGACGGGTGTGCGCATAACGCTCACTGCTCTGAAATGCACGCTGCCAGTACTCACAATGCAAATTAAGATCATCGATAGACTTAATCTGATGCTGACCAAGATAGAGACGGCCTTCAAAGTGACGCTCTATAATGTCGTTCGTTTTCTCTACTAAGCCTTTGGCGCGTGAGTTGCCAGCGATATGGGCTGAGTGCTTGACGCCTAGCTGATTCAGGAACGATTGAATCATGTGGCTAGTGTTGGCTGAGCCTTTATCCCAATACAGCAGCTGTGGCACGCCTTCAAACGGGTTTTTTTGCTTGTCTTTTTCGCTCATAGCCGTAACTAAGAAGTCAAACAAGGTTTCTTGGTTTTCGCCTCTGGCCATATAATATTTGCAATAAAAAGCACCGCTATAATGGTCGGCTACGACGTAGCGAAACACGCGCTCATTAGCGATTTTGTAGACGTTATCCATCTTGTTTTTGTAGAACTTATCCTTGTCCATAACGGCCATTTTGGTGCCGTCTTTGAGGTAGTACAGCACACAGATTGACGGGTCGAGCTGCCATAGCTGATTTGGGTGCTCAGTCTTGAGCTTGACGTGGGGTGTGGCTTGCTGCATGTGACGCTGTGACAGCTGATGCTCACGTAGCAGCCGCGAAACCGTACCCTCGTTATACAGCTCATTGATTGCGCCGGACTCAAAGGCAATCTCAATGGCGACCTTAATCGGCATCAGCGACTTGTGGTTGGCACGCTCAGACTGGCGGATAAGAGAGGCGATCATCTTTAGCTCATCGAGCGTGATGGCGCTGTCGCCTTTGTCGCTGCGCTGCTTGCGATCTGGGCTATAGCCTACCTTATCCAGATTGCGGTAGACCGTCATGTGAGACACGCCCAAAAACTCGCTAGCACCATCAATCAGAGCTTTACGATCACCATGCAGGGTGGCCTCTAAACGATTTTTTAGGTCACGGTAGTACGTCTCATTTTTCATGGCATGGCTCTTATAAATTTGATGAACAGTATTAGGCGCTTATTTTTTATTCTTTTTGGGCTTGGGTTTTTGGTTGTTAAATTTAATACGGTGGCGGCTGGTCAGCTCACCATCTGCCAGATACCTAACCTTCTTTGGATTGGCTTTCATCCAGCGCTCAGTTGCACGGGTTTGCTGGTGGTGATTGCACATAAAGCAGTTGCAGCGCTCTGGAGTACGCTTTAGATGTCGTAGTACTGGCATGGTATTGAATCCTTAGAAATGTGTGGAAATTTACCTTCTGCAACCATCTTTCAGAATTTAGCGTTGGCTATCTCTTCAGCGGTTTGACCTTGTAACTCAAAGTCGGTATCGTCGGTCACGTAACCTTGCTCTACTTTCCACGCCTGAAAGGTCGCTGCGTCTTGCTCAGAACTACTGACATCAACCACTTGATTGCGTGCTTCAATCTCAGCGTTGGCATCGCGCATCCATGACAGTTCATCATCGACTAAACTGACATCGCCTAGCATGTGCTGGTCAATGATAGCGTCGGCTTGGGCTTTGACCTCTAGCAGTAGATGGCCCATATTGACGCGCAGTAGCTCAGGCAGCTCGTCATCTTGCTCAATCTGCTCATAGAGGCCGCTGATATTGCCGAATAGCTGCAAGGCGTCAATCTTAAATACGTCCATTTGCGCGGCGAAGTCTTTGGCACGCTCATAGGCTGGGGCGTGTGCTCTTAGCGCTAGCTTTTCGTCTTTGATATTTAGCTCAGTGTTTTTGTCATCGATCGTTTTTTGCTTATCCGCGATGACGCGGTCTTTTGCTTTAGCTTCAGCGTTTAGGTCTTTGATTTGGCTTTCGAGCTTAGATTTATCTTTTTTGTGCTTGACGCTCATATCTTCGATAAGTTCTATCAAGCTGTCTTTATCGCCTTCTTGTATCGCCTCGCCATTGAGGATAATCTCACGATCCCCTTCAGGGATTTTGCGTAGCTTGCGTAGGTCGCGGTAGCCAATACCCATGCGCTGTGAGGTTTCCAAAAACTCTTCGCCAAACGCGGCGATATTACGGATGTCCTCGTCTACTTTTTCTCTACTATGCCCAAGGGCTTTGCAGAACTGATCCCAAGTGGTGACGTGTTGCCAGTTTCCGTCGCGGTCTAAAATCCTCAAGCCCTTGTACTCCTTGGCTTCTTTGATTTCTGCTAGCATCTTGATTTCGGTGACCGTACTCACTTTTTTGAAAAACCCAGTCGCTTTTAACGCGCCGACTTTTTCAGAGAGCAATAATTGCTCATTGGTGATAGCGTCCAGCGTAGTGTTTAGCGCTTGAGCTTTGGCAACGTCTTGTTCAAATAGCACTTCAGCATTTTTATTATCAGTACTCATAGTGGTGTCCTTTAGTTAGCGAGGCCGTAGCGGTTGGCCGTCTCGTCAAGACGACGTCTAGCGGCGTCAATATTATTCATAACTTTTATAGCTTCACGCCCCATCGCAGGAGCGATACGCCAATTCTTATCCGGTAGCTGCTCTGCCAGTCCTGCGGCCTGTAAGTTCATCAAATCCTTATAGGCTTGAGAGTTGGTCGTGTCCAACTGACTAGCGATAGCTTTTGATGAAATACCTGCTGACTCATGACCAAATAGGGCTTTGAGGGTGTTTAGCACTCGCTGCTGAGACGAGCTGACGTATTGCTGAGTATCGGTGGTCATAGCGACATCCTTAACCGTAGTAATTAAAAATATGGAGCGCACTAAGTAGTAGAGTGGCAATAAACAAGAAGAGCTTGACGTAGTCACACTTAGGGGTGATACGGTGCATCGCTTGATGACGGGCAGCGCTTCTAAATGGGTCTGACGGCTTAGCTTGGGCGTTGATCGCATTCATATCAGCGCATAGATCCTCTTCTCGCCATTCCATAGCCATGCGGGCGTTAGCAATGATGATGTCAGCGTGAATAAGCTCACGGCGAAGCTCGGTATTGTCTAAATGCAGTTGGCTTGCGCCTGTTTTGGCTGTAGCGGTCATAGTGATATCCTTAAATGATAGTTAGGTTTGATTGGCGCAGGCTCTACGCCAATCAAAGGTAGTACACTTAGGGTTTAGTGATGATTGACGCGGTCTTTTAAGGTCTTACCCGCGGTAAAGGTCGGTACGGTCTTGGCTGCTATCTCAATAGCCTCACCGGTCTTAGGATTGCGACCAGTGCGAGCACTACGCTCAGCCGTCTTAAACGTACCAAAGCCGATCAGCTGTACCTCACCGCCATCAGCCAGCTCTTGGCTGATGATGCTAGTCGTGGCATCAAGCGCCGCGCTTGCAGTGGTTTGCGTGATACCAGCGTCTTCAGCAATAGCTTTGATTAAATCTGACTTATTCATAATATTTACCTTTTAGTTTTGATTGAATGCCAGTATCCGACTGGCGACGGGTTAAAAACCTTTTAAAAACGTCTCAAGCTTGGCATCTGTCATTGCCATGAGCTGTGCGAGGCAGTGGTCAT
Source organism: Psychrobacter sp. APC 3279 (assembly GCF_030407795.1). Lineage (NCBI taxonomy): Bacteria > Pseudomonadati > Pseudomonadota > Gammaproteobacteria > Moraxellales > Moraxellaceae > Psychrobacter > Psychrobacter sp. APC 3279. Next base: position 13,255 of record NZ_JASDCR010000008.1, read on the forward strand.
CTAAGCGAAAGTCGATACCGATACTGCGATCAGCGGCTTGCGTATTAATCACGTAGTCCTCACCGTCCCACCAGACCAGCATTTTCATTGGCTTTAAGCGATCATTTAGGGGCTTCACGGCCTTTTCTAACTTTGCGTTGAGCTTGGCACTGCGCTTCTTAAGCTTGGCAATGCTTTTGGTTTTGTCTTTTGATTGAGTAGTCATAGAACCCCCTTTATACTTTGCTAAAATCAAGCGGGATTTGGACATATTTTCCATGCTCATTGCGCTCATAGACGCGGATATACTCTTTGCTGCTGGTCACCTGCATGGCGTCTGATATGGCCTGCATGGCGTCTAGCCACTTGGGATCATCGAAGTTATGGCGGCGTAGGCCTAGGACGCGGTAAGTGCTGACCTTGCCTTCTTTGTCCACTTGAAATGCGTCATTAACCAGCGTCATAATCTTGGTGTCACTGCCAGCGCTCCAGTCGCCAATACACTCATCAATTAGGTTTTTAGCAACTTGCAAACGCTCATCAAAAACGATGGTGTCACTCACTGAGATTTGGACGCGGTATTTACCGTCAAACGATGTCAGGCTCACATTGCCTTTTTTGCCGCCGTATTCGGTGTCGTAAGCGCTTGCGGACAATTCTAAAAAGTCACGGATCAGCTCAAATAACTGGGCTTTGTTTTTTGTCATGACGCTACTTAGCGCTTTGACTCTATCGGTGATATTGATGACCGTCTCATCGCGTAGTAGGTCGATAGGTTTGATGGCATCAACAGGGATTAATCGACCTTTTTCGTCGCTCATATAGTCGATGCCTTTGATCGTGGTCTTTGGGCTACCCGCTTGCGCGTCGATCAGCGCTTGTTCGGCTTGGGCTGAATGTTCATTGGTCATGGTGATGCTCCTTGGTTGGGTATTGCTTGATAAAAGGGTAATAAAAAGGGTAATATTATTTAGAAGGAGTTGGCTTTAGACCAACAGCGACAGCAATCTCATGCGCACGGCCATAGAGACCTTTGCGCTCAGCGCTGAGAACTTTGTAAACTTCAGCGACGGGATAATCATTTTCAGCAGCCCAATCATTAATAGTTAGGCCTTGGGCATGCAGATCGTCTTTGAACTTCTTCGCTTTTTGCTCACGAGGAGTTAGTTTGGTGGTCATGATGATGTCCTCTTGATGGCATTTGTTTGGGTTAATATTCGGGGTAATAATGAGGTTATTACCTTGCTATAGGCACATCATAGGTATTCATTTGAATACTGTCAAGCAATTATTGCACTTATTTGAGTGCTTTTGAGGGAAACAATGTTTGCAGAACGATTAAAAGAAGAAAGAACACGCTTGAAAATGAGCCAAACAAACTTTGCTGAAGGCTGTGGCGTTAAGAAAAACGCGCAGATAAAATACGAAAAAAACGAGCGCAATCCTGATAGTGCCTACCTTGAAAAAGCCCACAGTATAGGGGTTGATGTTAGCTATTTAGTAACAGGCATACGCACGCCGCCTGTAGAGCTACCAAGCGATGAGGCATTGCTGTTAGATAGTTATCGGGATCTGGATGCAGACCAAAAGAAAACAGCGCTAAGGTTCTGGCTAGGAGGTATGGAGAGCATAAAAGAGCTTGCTACGCCTAATATTGAAAATAAAAACAATGATGATAATACGGGTGTGATTGCTGGTATTACGCGTGATGTCTCTATCGACAACAGCACTGATAGCTCTACTGATAACTCCAATCAGCAAGGCGTGTTTAACAGTCCTAATAGTCCGATCAACAATAGCTTTAACACTGAGAGTGGCTTTACTGAGCTACCGTTTATCTATGCCTGTGCGTTTTGTGGGTCGATGGCGTGGCTGTTAGGTGCTCTAGCGAGCTGGAAAGCGGCGACTGACATGGCGGTCAGCTTGTCATTTGGGCAGGTAGGACTAGTCTTATGGGCGATGACTATCGTACTGGCGGTATTTGGCTATTATGCAGGTAAGAAAAAGTATGATGAGGTGCAAGCTGAATTAGGCAGTCACGCATAAAAAAGCCCACTCATAAAGTAGGCTTTTTGACGTCTTAGGTACTGCTATTAGGGCTTAGGCATTGGCTTCATACAGATGCACGCTATACGGTGCTTCACCGCCTTTGCCAACTGATGCTGTGCCGACCATCTCAATAGCGTTGTAGTCATCAGAGAACCAGTCAAAGTCACCATTGACCGATAGACTAACGTTAGGTACGACCAGCTTAGCGTTTTCGCCTGTGACATCGTTCTTGCCATCGATGACGATCTTGCCGCGAAAGCTAGATACCTTAGCACCTTCGATGACAGTCTTAGTGACTTGACGGGTCTCATAACTGACAGTTAGTGCATCACCAGCCGCCGCCGCTGTACTATCTGTAATCTGTAGCAGCCCCATTTCAGGCTTTAGGTCGTATTGGTCAGGATTAACAGGGGTTACGCCGTTCATCACGGTGATCGCCTTAGACGTATCGATATCTTCGTTCGCTAGCTGATGGTAGCCGTCTAGCACTGCGATAGCTGCCTCATCGGTGACAGACTTAGTCGCTACTGTCTCTTTAGCCGATTGACCCATCATAGCCATGCCCCAAGTGCGCGGCTGGAAGGTATCAGTGCTAATAGAAAATTGCGCAGGGTTTGGGCTAGTACGACTATCTAGCGACGCGCCTGGATTGTCTTTGCGACGTGATTTGCGTACCTTTTCTTCACTCGATGAGCTGATCTTACAGCTAACAGGGTTACCAAAGAAGAAGGGCGCGGTGCCGTCATCTGGGTAAAAGTACGGTGTGCCCGTACCGATAAAGCCGTGGTCATTGTTGGTTGAGTTGTTATCCATGTGATGCCTCATTTATTTAGTGGGTTTGGGGTTGTCGGTTAAGGTTTTGGCCGTATGCGCGTGACGGGGATTTCAAACGCTATTGGGTAATAGGCCCAGCCACCAGGGCGGTAAAATGCTTCAGGTGGGTTTTCGCTGAGCGTGAACGGCTTGCCAGTGCTAGGGCTTGCGTAGTCGCCATCGATGACCCAGCCATGAATATAAAACTCAAGCATGGCCTTGACTGCGCCTGCGTCATCCATACCGTGACAGTCATTGGCGCGGTCTGGGCGGTTATTGCGCCAAGCCAGTGTCACGGTGTAAGTCTCGACCGACTTGATGCTGTTTGCGCCTTGCGTGCTGATATTGCGCGACTTGTCATAAGTAACGTAGACGTAGCCGTGATTGTGATAGCCGCTACTCAGCACGTCCGATAAGTCTTGCGCTTGTGCGACGCCGCGTATGCCAACGTCAGCGCCTTGCGCGGCGAGCTTCTCCAGATGCGCAGTTAGCGCCTTACGCGGGGCAAATAAATCAGTAGCCATTGAGCGTGTCCTCGCTAAATACTAAGTCAGTGCTAGCCGTCTCAGCGCCTAAGCTTGGCGCTTGCACAGGAGCGTCAGGCTTGTTAGTTGGGATCTTGCCAGTCGCGATTTTGTCAAACCACGCTACCCATCGATCCGCTTGGCGCTTAATCTGAGAGTCATCCGCTAGCGACTCAAATAGCCGCGCCATTGCCAAGTCCATATTGATCGTGGTCAATGTGGCCGCTGGTAGCGTGATATCACCACATAGCGCTAGTAAGCCGTTAATCTCGCTAGCGCTATTGCTGATGACTTGCTCAACGCGGTCTTTGACTTGCTGCAAGCTCACCGCTTTATCGGGTGTGGCCACGCCCGTCTGGAAGTACTCCAAAACTTCTTCAGCCGTCGGCACTTGACCATAATCGGCGCTTGCTATTTGTGATAACAAACGCGCTTGATTGGCATAGGCGATTAGATCGATGGGCGTGCAGTAGACTGGGTTCATTTTGCTGCTACCAGTACGCCAGCATCGACCAAGTCTTCAGCGTCATACTCATCAAGCTTGATCTTATCGCCTGCTTGGTAACGCTTGCCGTCGTGATGTAGCAACCACTGTACGTGGTAGGTGTCAGTGTCGTCGGCTTCGGCTTCGGCTTGCGCGTCAGCGTCTGCCTTGGCTTGAGCTTCTTGCTCAGCTTTGGCTTTAGCGTCTGCTTCAGCTTGTTCGGCTTTAGCTTGAGCCTCCTGTTCAGCCTTAGCCTTAGCGTCTGCTTCAGCTTGTTCGGCTTTGGCTTGGGCTTCCTTTTCGGCCTTTGCTTTAGCGTCAGCGTCTGCCTTGGCTTTGGCGTCGGCTTCAGCTTGAGCAGCTTTGGCCGCTTCTGCTTTTTCGGCATCAAGCTTGGCTTGTTCGGCTTTGGCTTGGGCTTCCTTTTCGGCCTTTGCTTTAGCGTCAGCGTCTGCCTTGGCTTTGGCGTCGGCTTCAGCTTGAGCAGCTTTGGCCGCTTCTGCTTTTTCGGCATCAAGCTTGGCTTGTTCGGCTTTGGCTTGGGCTTCCTTTTCGGCCTTTGCTTTAGCGTCAGCGTCTGCCTTGGCTTTGGCGTCGGCTTCAGCTTGAGCAGCTTTGGCCGCTTCTGCTTTTTCGGCATCAAGCTTGGCTTGTTCGGCTTTGGTAGGTGCTTTTTTGGCACTCATAGTGATGTCCTTTTGACTTAGAATTTGTATTTTCTACCACATGAAATAGAGACAAGACGCGCTTGTCTCTAGGTCTTAATGCTGCGAGCTTTAGCCGCTGGTATTCATGAATAAGAAGCCTGCGCCGCTATCGGTGATGATTGCTTTGTCGCGCATTAACACAGGGTTATGCCAGCTGCGGTCAGAGTTGTCGAAATACTCTTTTTCAACGACTGGATAGCCCTTGTGTACGTAGTTATAGCCGTATGAGCGCACCTCTTTAGCCTGCATGGCCTTAGGCGGTACATACGCTAAGATACTGTTATCCTGCCAAAGATCGACAAAGTCACTGTTCTCGTCCGGCGCAGTAATAGCACGTCCGATAACCACTTTTTCGATGCCGAAATAATCAGCCAGCATATCGGTATTGATACTGCCTTTACCGCTGTATTTGAATTGCTCTTTAATAGCAGCGTTGCGGCGCATGGAATCAAAGCCGACCGCATCCAAGTGGAATACGTTTGGATAGCGTCCGGTTTTGCTGCGAATAGTTGACTTGGCATCATTGACCTGCTCAAGTAAGTCAGCAGTAGGATCACTCCATAGCGATGAGCCAGACAACGTAGCCTTATTCGTTGCCGCATAGTTATTGGCATCATTAGCCAGCGAGGCTTTGTCATACTCACTCTCAAGCAACATCAAGCGATATACGGTATTAACCGAACGCGCCTTAACTGCGATATTGTTTTTGCTAGCAATCTCAATAAATTCTTGCGGGCTTAATGCTTCGAGCAAGCGATCATTGAGCACGTAAGTATCGCTAGAATACGTGATACCGACGCCGCGTACAGATTCGCCAGGGGCGCGTTTGGTATTGATGACCACGTAGGCCTCTTTGCCAAACATAATGATTTTGCCGCCCATATTATCGACTTCGACATCTGGGAATAGATGGTGGCCGCTAAACTCTTGATCCATGTCATAGCCCATGACCACTTTGGTTAAGACCTTATCGGTCACCGCTTTGTTTGTTAATACACTCATATTGTTACCTATTTAGTTATGTTGGTTTGGCTCAAAAGCTGAGGCGTGAGCGTGGGTTGCTTACTTTAAAAGCAGCTCAGCGCTATTGACGCTAGGCACTTCACTGACGGTGGCAAATACTGGGTCAGCAGTGACGGCCTTGACGGGTTCGCCTGCTACTGCCTTGATGCCGTCGCCTAATGCCAATGTGCCATCTTGCGTCACATGAATCAGACCGATGCACATAATGGCGGCAAGGTCACCTGCACTGCCGTCGTACATCGCAACACCCGCAGGCTCTTTGCCTACTGTGCCCGTGGTGGCCAGATGACCGCTGAAGCTGACGATATGACCTTTTTTGACATTTTCGCTCAGCGTGACTTTTTTACTTAGTGTGTTGTGCTGTGCCATGATTGATAATCCTTGTGTGGGTTACGTTTCTTGTTGGCGCTGTTAGTTGGGCGCTTAACAGTCTTATTCTGAGAAGGCGATAGCGGCCTCGGCGTAGCTGATGCCTTTAGCTTCAGCAAAGTCTGTGATTTGCTTATCAAGCTCATCATCAGTGACTTTAGGATAAATACCATGCTCAGGCTTATTGGCGTTATTTGGATCATCAGCGCTATGCTCGCTAAAGTCGATAGTCGCTTCTAAGCGGCCCAATACGCCTTTGAGCACATCAACTGAGGTCTTTTTATTGACTGTGCCATTTTCTGCAAAGTCAAAAGTCTTATCAGCGCTGTCCAAGTCCATCATGACGCTAACAACAGCGTCCTTTTCAGCGGGGACTATCTGACCTTTTTTGATAAGCGTGTCCGCAAACTCGCTAAAGTCAGCTTCTTTGATGTCTTGTTCACGCTTGGCAAAGGCAGCTTCACGCGCGGCAATGGCGGCTTCTTTGGCAGCAAGCGCCTTTTCTTTTTCATCCAAAGCGGCTTGTTGTTCAGTGTGCTTAGTATCTTCAGTAGCAGGATTAGCGCCGTTGTTAGTAGGGTCTTTCTCATCTTGGTTTCCCATTGGATTGTCCTTTTGGTTTGGGTCATGATTGGTTGAGGGGTTAAACTCGGTAAATTCGTAAGTAGGTAAATCATCCACATCACTAAAGTCAGTAAAGTCCTTTAGACCTTTGACCGCTGGCGGTTGTGCACCCAAAAAACCCACATGACGCAAGTAAGGCGTGCCGGGAGTTGGGTTGCTAGGATGATTTGGCGGGTAAAAACTGGCTGAGCGCTTCTTAAAGCGCCCATCTTGGATAAGCTGGGCAAACTGGGGCTCGACTTGGCTAAAATTGGCGTATAGCACACCGTCACCGTCATCGAATGACAGTGACTCAGCCCACGCATAGGCGGGGTGGTTGTCTTTTGGGTGACCGATGACCGCTGGGGCTTCGTGCGTATCAGGCGTGTAATTGTCCGCTACACTCTTTAGCATGGCGGCGCTGGCGGTCATGGGCTGACCGTTGGTCGCGGTGTGAGTGCCGACTTTAAAGATGGCAATGCGCTTCATAATAAAAAATCCAGTTATTAGGCTAATAACTGGATTATAAGTAGTGAGAATATAAGTCTAAAAAAGACTGGTTTTTTAAAAGCTTAGTTATCCTTGGCAGCCCAGCGCAGGTTACCTGCTACGCGGCGCGTCCAACCACGGCCAAAGGTCAAAAAGGTACGCAAGCGAGCGTAGAACTCCAGACGCTCAGCATTAAAGCGTAAGATGACGTCGTTTTTATCCATGCCATTTGTCGCGCCTAAAGTATTGGGCCCAATAACACCATCATCAGAGGTCTTTACAGCACGCTGTAGCATCTTAATCGCGTTGCGGTTGCCGTGATTGTACGCCGCGTCCATGACTTGCCATGCGACTGATTTATCTAGCTTATCGCCTTGGATGACGTCCCAGTAGAGCTTTTCGGCGATGTTGCGAGCCGTGGATCGTGGTAGCTTTCGCATACTGCCATTATAACCGTATTGACGAGCCACGCGCTTAGTCACGCCCCATTTGGTTTCACCGCCGGGGTCATTGGGGTGATTGACGTAACCACCTTCATGATCCATGAGTCGATCAAACAGCGGATCAAAAGTAGTGGGAACGATAGTAGCTAACGCTGACATCATCGCAAACTTGTGGAATTTTTTCATAGTACTGTCCTTTTGGGTTTGATTTTGGCTTAACGCGCTAAAATGCGATTTAAGCGGTTTTGGGTTGTTTTGTGCGTCAATATACTGTTTTGACTTTTACGCGCCATTTAGAGTGTTTATAAACACGCATAAACACTATTTAGCCCTGCTTGGCTAGCCACACCTCATAGGCGTCTGCTATTTCCTCGGCGATGATGGCGCGATCAGCGGCATTGATGCCGATAAACTTACGTGACGGGATGCCATCGCGGCCATAATGTTGACTAGCCGCTTGGATAGCATTACTGCCAAACTTGACGCCGTAATCAGTCGCTTGATGGGTGAGCGTGTCGAGCATCTTGCCTGTGTACTGCAAGATGTCTTGATAGTTTGCGTCCTCTTTCTTCTTGGCTTCATATTTTGCATTGAGCGGCGTCCAAGCGTTGCCGTCTGGGTCAATCTGCTGCTTATAGCGCTTGCGGTGAATAACTTGCAGCTGTTCACCGATAGCGTTAAATACTGACTTATCCAAAAACGCTAACGACTGCACACTGCTTAGCACATCAACGACGTCTTGTATTCTTAGCTCAGCTACGTGTATTTGAGTCATGATGTCACCTCACCATAGAGCACTTGCGCGGCTTTGATAGCAGCGGCGTTATATGGTTTAGCGCTACTGATGACGTTATCGATAACGCTAATGACGGCTTTACCTTTACCTTTGCCCATATCAACCACATACAGCAGCGCTGGGTTATCTTGGGTGGTATCGAGTAGCACCGCTTCAGGGCTTATCAGATAGTCAGCTATGTTTTGCAAAAAGCTCTTGGGTAGTGCGCGGCTGTCTTTAATGAGCTTTAGTACATCAGTATCACGTAGCGTAATGATGGCGCTAGTAGGCGTAAGGTCTTGCTCTATGAGTGCACTGACGACATCGTTTGGTAATGCACCGATAGACTTGCTGACGCCCCTTGCAAGCTGCTCATCAGCCACGGTATCGACCATTGCTTTGACCTCAGCGTTAAGCAGTGCGCGCACCTCGGCGACTTGTAAGACGTTGCCGACCATATTGGCGGCAAGGTCTGGCGGTACGGCGATGGCCTTATCCAGTAGCAACTTAGACGGCATATCGACGCGGTTAGTACCAGGTATCCGATCAAAGCCGTAGTCGATGCCTTCAGGCAAAGTAACTAGCTTTGGATTGCCGCTGCGCTTGCCTAATACCTTAGTCACATATTCAATTTTGGGACTGGTACCGACGCTCAGACCTTCACGCTTTAATGAGCGCTCACTATGGGCGATGACGCTACAGTGACAGCCGTAAGCATTAATCGGATAGTGTGACGTCCAAAAAGGATCATCAGCTGGTAGTACTAAATCATCCCAGCTTTGATGTAGTGGGCGTGGGTTTTTTTGCCCATCACGATGCACGTACTGCAAGTAAGGGCGGTAGTCCTTCATGCTTTGGTGTTGCTCATAGCGACCCGCGTTATAGCTTGAGTACAGATTGGTATCGTAGATGATACGAGAGCGCCAGCGGCGACCACCGTTATAGTCCCAACCAAACTTAGCAACGATGTCATCAAAGTCTTTACGGAACTCATCAAGCGTCGTGCCGTCAATAATCGCCTTGTCTATCGCTTGTCTAAAATCCGCTAAGATGTCATTGCGATTAGCACCAGCCACCACAAAAGCATAGTCATGCTCTTTGCCTTCCAAATCCAAATAGCTGTCAGTGGGCAGATTGAGCTTGTTTTTAAAAAACTCAATCTGCTCAGCAAATGGCAGACGAAACGTCTCTTTGTACTTAGGCGTCGTCATTGTCATCACCTGCCTCATCAATGACGCTTTGCATACCGGCTAATTTAGCGCTGATATTGGCTTGCTCAAATACGCGCGCATAGTCTGCAAAGCTGATAGACGTGGCAAGCTTGTTTAGCTCATCACGTAGCGCCTTTAAGCTGCCTGCCTTATCAAGGGCTTGATTAATCTGGTCTATCCAGCCGCCTGCGATAGGGTCAATCTCATCGCTTAATTGTTCAATGACTTCATCCATTGATAACGGCTCATCGCCTTCGGCAAAGCTGGCGGCATCGTCTTGGCTGATGGGCTGACCATTAGGGACAGGCTCCCACGTGCCGCCAAATGTCGCTTCGACGGTTTCAAGGGTTGGACGGTAGCCCACATTTGCCATATTGCGCCATGCTTGCGTCTGCTTAAGCTCATCAGCTTCAGACTTAGTCAGTAGCCATAGTTTAGGTGGGTTCGCATTAGGAAAGTTCCACTCAGTCAGCCATTTGATAACCGTATTGTTAAATGAGCTACAGATTAGATCAGCGTCGGCTTTGACGATATCTTCTTTGACTTGATTTTGTACCTCTGCTTTGTACTGGCCACCAACCGCTTGAGAGGTCATGACCTGACCTAAGATGACCAGCGCGATGGCCTCATCCATATAGCGACATAAAGTTTCGTAGTCATCAGTGCCAGCCACGCCCTTTAATAGCTCAACCGTCGTGCCTTGTGCTGTGGCAATTGCTGACCCATTCTTGATGCCGATGCCTGCTTGTAATGCTTTAGCGCGCTCAGCATTAGGGTCTTTAGCGCGTGGGTCATACTGCACATGCGGTACAGTAGTGGCGGCTTTCTCAAGCCCCAATAACCAAAATTTGATATTGGACTTTTTAAACAGTACTGCCCAAAACAGATAATGCGCCAGTCCCAAGCCATACGGGTTGTCAGTCGTATCACCGCCTGCTGAGTATGTCCAAAACTTACCATCTGGCATCTTGCGCTCAGTATCATCAGCGGTAAATAGCAGCTGCTTGTCTTTATCAAACTTAAAGTTCCCGCGATCCCGTACTAAGATATTATCGATGACGACTTTACCATCAATGACATCCCACATGACCTCGCTGACTGCATAGCCATAGTAGACGCCCCATTGCATCGCTTTGAGTATCTTGTCAAAGCAGAGGTTATCTAGTTGCGCTTTGATAAACTCAGCGGCCTCAACGTCAGCCGGATTGTCTGCATCAGCTGGCACGACTTGGCGCTCCATCTGTATCAGTCCAGATTGGCGCTGGGTCCATGTGCCGCTGACAGTCGTATCAGTCAATAGATTGCGATAGCCGTTAATCTCGCCTGACAGCTTATTGGTCAAGATGTCATCAATGACAGCCAGCTCAGTTAAATTGCTCTCGACCGCGACTTCTGTGCTGTATGCGTTGGGCGCAGGGATTGGCTGCTTGCTTTTACGTTTTTTACTCATTTGAATATCTCGGCGGTGATCTTATGAGACTTATGATAAACAGCATCGCGCGGGGTTGCTAAATGAGGGGTTTAGGAATTGATAAATGAAACTTTGTTTAAAATATTGGGTGGTGTGGTATGCTTTGAAAAAATTAATCAGATAGCGGAAGGGTTAAACAATGTCAAAGTCATTTAAAATTATTATGGTCATTATCGGTTTAGTGATTGCTTGGGCTTTTATCTCCAGCATTGGTAATAAACCCGCCACACCAGCGGTTAGCACTGAGCAGCAAATTTATGACACCGTTGCCAATGATGCGGTTGAGCAATACCAAATAGCGACAAAGCAAGGCGATAAGATGCAGATTTGCGTACAAGCGGGCTTTGTTAGTGCCGCTTACTTGCAAGCAAAAGATGAGGCAAACTACAATGAATGGAAAAAAATAGAAAAAGTCAGATGTGAGACCGCAGGCATCAAATATTAAATCAAAACCCCTGCGTCATACTCACGCTAATACCATGCTCACCAATGACACCGCCCACATAGCCCATGTCTGCCATGTAATCACCGCTGGTATTTCTACCATAAGATTGACCAGTATCGCCTTCGACCACAACGCCTGTCTCAGTCGGCTTTTCGCTGCGACTGGCATGATGCAATAGCAACAATGATATGGCAGTATCGCCATGACGCTTGTTGTTATTACCGCCATTGTTACTATCCTCACTGGTTGTACGTTTGGTTGGGATACGTGCCACACCGTTAATGACTTCAAAGCTACGCAAGTCTGCCAAGACGTCCTTGTCTTTGGGTATATCGGTCAGCTCGCCGTCTTCAAGCGCAGCTTTAAACGCCGGTGTATTTTCTCGATACCATTTTTCACTGAGCATCACCGCATCGACCAATTCGCCATACTCATCGGTTGCGCATTCTGACAGATATTGACCGTTACCGCGTGCATCCAATGACGCGCCGCTAAAGCGCGGTAGGTGCGCTAAGATAAACATCAGGATTTGCTCTTGCTGTTTAAACGGCATATTTGCCAGCTCAACGATAAACTGTACGGCCAGACTGGTATCTTGCTGCTCAGCACCGATAGAGAATGACGTCAAATCACCACTACGCGCAAAATCCTCACCCAAAAAGTGACAATGGCGCTTATCAAGCCCATCTAAAATCGGCAATAGCGTCTCATCAAGCCAGTCTTGAATCTCATCAAAGCGCATCGGCTCAGGCATAAGACTAAAGTCTTTGTCTTTGGTCAGACGGATGATCGGCGTATCGGCGCTTTGGTTCTTTTCAATCATGGCGCGGGATAGCCATTTGCCACCGCCATTTTGCGGGACACAGCAGTATTCTTCTAGCGCATCTTCAGGGCTTGCCGTGTCTGACAGCAGATTGCCTTTCCACTCATCCTCGGCGGCTTGTGACCATTCTTGCTTGGTGACTTGGCAGATACGCTTGTATAGTCCTGCCTCGCACGCTTCATCAAGCGTGATGGTGTGGACGCTGTAGCGCTTTTTACCCGCGCGACTGTCGGTGATGATCTCATTAAATAGATTGTCCACGCCATTATGCGTACTGATAATGCGGACTTTAGCGCCCCACATGGTCAATGCTAGCGCGGCCTTTAGGACTTGCCCCAAATGCTCATGGAATGCCGCCTCATCAATGACGACGTTGCCTTGCATACCGCGTAGGTTCTTGGGATTAGATGATAAGGCTTTGACTTTAAAGCCACTGGCAAAGTAGATAACGTACGTTAAGATCTCTTTTTTACCGTCGTCAGTCTCAAATACTTCTTCGGTCTCAATGATCTCACCAGCAGCATAGTTATACATGGTTGCCCACATTGCCACGGCATCGATATACTCACGCGCCATGTCTTTGCTTGAACCAATGTAAAACGTATCACAGCCACCTTGAGACTTCTTCAATGATGCGTCTAGCGCGTTGTCTGAAGCTTCCGCCCAAGTCAAACCCGTTCGCCGCGACTTCTCAGCGATCTTTAACTGACTGTCATCAGCTATCCAGCGCTTTTGATATGAGAGTAAGACTTCATTGGCGTCATACATGGTTATAGACCTAGTGGTTAAACTTTTTGACCGTTGATAGCTTCAATATCTAATGGCACGTTGTTGCGATGCGAAATATCTAGCTCATTAGTTTCATCAGACAATAGAGCCAGCACTTCTTCACATTGATCTCTTGATATAGTGCCATGACCATAGCTATTATGCGTGCCACGAATATTTCTTTGATTGTCAGTAATTGAGTAAAACTTCTCTTCACTGGCTTCATCAACACAAATAGCATAGCGCTCATTACAAGCGTGTACTGTGTACTCGTTATCAAACATTGCAAACTTAACTTTATCGTTAATTTTTAACATGGTTATAATCCTAGAATTTTCTTCTTAATTTCATTGGCAGTATCAGCGGACAGACCCGCTTCTACAATGGCTTTCTCAGTCTCATCAGCTGCCTTTTCCAAGATCGCCTTTTCAATCTCACGCTGACGCTTTTCATTGATCGTTGATGAGTTCTCAAGCTTCTCAAGCGCCCACGCTAACTCTTTAATAATCTTAGGCGGTATAGGCGCTTCTTGTTCGGCCAAGTCGATAGTCGTATTAAAAGCCAAGTTGCGGATCATCTCGTTGAGCATCTGGCCAACTTTGCCTTGCGGGGCATTGCCAAACTTACCGATCCACATATCTGCCATTTCTCGGCTCTGCTGGATCTTGGCACCGATCTCATTCATCTGCACCGCATAGCGATTGACAGCCGACTTACTACGCGGCGCTTCATCAATCTCTGCTAGCAGCTCATTGAGTCGTTCAGTAGCCTCTAGCTGAGTAATACACGGGTCACGTAGCCAGTCTTGCAGCTGCTCAAGTAGCTCAGGCGGTAAGGTTTTGATTGTGCTTTTCGCTGCCATATCAGTCCCTTAGTAGCCGTTAATCGCTTGGATTTCTGCGCGCTCAGAGGGTCGTAGGTCACGCACACCAATGGCGTTCACAATACCCTTAGCAACTTCTAATCCGCGATCGGTAAGCGCCAAATTATCAATGCCGTTATTGGTCGTGACGGTTGTTAACCCTTGCTCACACAGCCACTGCATTGTCGTCTTTAGCAAGTCAAACGAAAGCCGCTTACCATGTGCAATAAAGCAAGAATGCAGCATAGAGTCGCTGAGCTGATAATCAGGGTCATATAACAAAAACCACAGCACACTGCGTCGGTTGTCTTCGGTCTGTAATTGTCGTATGTCCATCGTGCATCTCGTAGTCAATTTTTAAGTAGTTTTTCTAATATCATGGCGTTGTTGTCAGCGATGCCTTTTAGCTCGCCTTCAATCTTGTGTAGTGTCTGTGATTGCGAGTTAATGCGCTTATGAAGTGTGTTCATAGATTGCTGATTGGGCATAGCGTCTAGCTTCGTTTCGATTGAAGTTAAACGCGTGTCCAACTCATCAATCTCGCTATCATGTCGGCTCTCAAGATCACGGATGCGCGTAGAGTTGGCTTTGTGATTTGTCATCAGCCACACATAGATTGAGATACCGACCATCACTACCGTCTGTACGATATCAAACGCAAATTTTGCAAGTTGTATGTCGTACTTTTGCATGATGTCTCGCTTAGTCGTCTCGTTGAATACCGTCACGGGTAATGCCTCGCAGTGCCATATTTGCTACGCCCACAGCAGTCGTCAATAGCCCATATGTGCGTGGATTGACGAATGGCTGGGCAAACGGCAACACTGCTTGGCTAACGCCAATAGCAGTGACACCGATGTTAAATAGCATGGTCTTTGAGCGATACCACGGCTTGCTGGTGTTTGATACTTCAGTCCAGATTTGATCTTGATACTGCTCGTTTGATGGCTGCTCTTGATATGATTCATCGAAATTCTGCTGAGTATTATGACGAGTATCGTTAGGGTCAAAAAACCCTTTTAATTCATCAGAAAACCCTTTTTTGTTGCGATCAGTACTCATGTGCTTATCCTATTCGTTGTGAGAGAGCGTAATAGTTAATAGTCTTGAGTATATAGTTAGCGGTACTGGCTATAAAAAAGACTGCTTTTTTAAAACTGTCTTACAAAACCGGTGACTGTTACCGAAAATTGAATAGGATAAAAAACAAAAAGCCCACTGCGCGTGGGCTTGAGCAAACTACGAATTATAAAAGTGGTAACGTGTCACCACTTTTACTAATCTAAACTGGGTACTCACTAAAAGTGACATCGGGAGCCTCGCTGATAATCGTGCTATCTCTGCGATTATAAAAGACATTTTTACCGGTCTCCATTTCACCTTTTAATAGTATGCTTGCGCCGCCTGTCGTCTGGGCAACAACAATACCGCCGCCGCGCTGTCCTGTAACTGTAGCAAAGGCTTGTTCGGTTCGGTCAAAGAGCTGGTCAAACTGACTGAGTAGATTCATTTTAATTATCCATATATCGATCAATAGTAACAGACTGCCCAATCTCAGGCGTGTCGTTGTTAACCTTGCAGTCCAATGCAACGCCCGTTATCACACCACGCCACGCGCCATCCGTATCATTAATTTGCCATATCTGCCCCAGCTGCGCCAGCGGTATGCTGTCATCAAATATCAAATCTAACGTCTGTATAGAGTGCGTACCGCTATCAGACAATACCGCTGAGCCTTTAGGTACAGTTACTTCACGGGCGGTAAACAGGGCATTATTGAGCGTAGACGCTGCCATATCGCGGCCTTGCGTCGCTCTAAATACTTCATGACCCACATTACCGACTAGCAGTATTGTATTGTAGCGCGTGTTTTTGACCGTCTTGTCCGTCGCGCTTTTGATAACGTGCGCAGGTATGGTCACATCAGGCGTGGTAGTAGCCAGCTCCCATGCGTTGATTTTCCAGCGCTTCTTTAGTGTCATGGTGGAGTCAGTTGGGTGCGACTCAACAAAGCCACCTGCGGCCTCAGAAATATCAGCTATCACCGCCATCGGAGTCTTGTTAGATACCGCGTAAGTGCTTGCAGGGACTAGCCAGTCGTCTATCTCAAAATTAGCAGTAAAGGGCAAGTCAGCGAGCTGCTCATTAACGATTTGGCTTGCATAGTTTGCTTGCTCAAACAATCGGTCACTAGCAGCCGCATAATCCGCGCCAAGCCTTGCGGTGATTGAGCGACCGTCTAAGCCATGCGTCGTCTTGCCAAAACTGCGACTGCGACTGGCGTTTTCAGCGATGATACTAAATCTTAAATTATTAATCGCTACGTTAATCATCGGCTCAGCACCGATTTCAACGTCTAATTTATGCTTAATTTTGGCGTGGTCATCAGGACTGATACTGACGCCGCCAGACCAGTAGTGACTATCCATATCCGTCTTGATGTTAAAGCCAAGCGGATCAACCGCGATACCGCCAATGTTGGCTGTTATTGTATGGTGCATAATATATGTCCTTAAGCTTGGTACAGTAAACGGCGGATCATCATGCCAACAAGTCAGCGATAGCGGCAAATGACTTGATAATAAGCCATTGCGCTGCCGTGCCATGCGTAACGGTAGCTGACTTGACGGCGGTCTAATACGGCAAACATTGTCTGGCTTATCAGGCGGTGGCTCTGGAATTGGATAATAACGGTCAGGTACAAGGACTGCTTGCTGAACCTTAGTAGCTTGGCATTGAGCGATACCCACGCCAGTTACTTTATGACCTGCGCCGACGCTGTAATTGACTGCCGCTTGTAGCGGTAGCGTGGCGCAGTTGCGATAATGCGCGACTTTTGCGCTATGCACGTCAGTACAGCGCGTATAGCCGACTGTGCCGCTGTGCGTGTACTGAGTCTCACCAGTTATGTGGATAAATGCGATATAGCTAATACGCGCTTTTGCTGCCAGCTCAAATACTCTTGATGTCAGTGTGGCGCTGGGATTTGCAATCGCTATCAGGCCGCGCTGGCGCATGACGTAGCGCTGACCGACGTTAATCACGTCTGTACGCATGATAGCGCGGTCATTTGCGATATGATGCCCGTTATGGTGCCAGTCACGGCAATGATTGATCGTGCGCACGCCTGTGATGACGCTACTGATATATGATGCTAGCGCTGTTAATGGTGGTGCGTACTCAGGCGGTGGTGGCTCAGGGTCAGTCGGTTCTTCAGGATCAACAGGTGGCGGCGTGATAGGCGGTACATAACCGCCCGTGACTGTGCCAAGCTTACGCGTCAATCCTAGCGGTAGCGCGTTGCTAGGTGGCTGCTCGCTGATTAGCTCAGATAAAGGCAGTGGTAGCGCGTTTGATGTGACATACATTACAGGCGCAAGCGTACCAAGCGGCTGACTGAGTGCAAGATATAGCGCATGAGGCGCTGGCTGCTCACTGATTTTACGCTCAAGCGGTAACGGCAGTGCGTCAGCATACACGTATTTATAGCGTGATAAATCGCCTAACTTACGGTCAAGCGGTAACTCTAGCGCACTAGATAAGCGGTTGCTACTTATAGCACGCTCAAGCCGCAATTGTAATGAGCTTGCCATATATCCGCCTTATTTAGTCTGCCATGACGCCCATAGTGCTTGCTGCTCATCAATCGTTAAATCGTCAGCAGGTTTGACGTAATCCCACACAAATGGTTCGTACTCTTTTTTGTAGTCTCGTGCCATGACTAGATAACGCTTGTTGGGGTCAAGACCTGAAAACATATAATGACCGTTATGCAAAGACTCCGTTTTGCGCACTACTTGCAAGTCACTAGAATCTAGCAGATAAATATCACGCTTATCTTCTTGTCCGCGCACTGTGACAATACCGTCACCTGACCCTGCGATATAACCAGCCTTTATTGCACCAACAATTACAGTATCAACTATCATTTATAGCTCCCAGTAATCTAATGGTATAAATAACGCGCGAGAGTTGGTGTCGCGATCCATCTTATTCATCCAGCGCAACATCGGGCGGCCTTTGATCGTAACCGTCTCTGTTGTTTTGTCGTTACTGTACGACGCGACGCTGATGTAAAATGGAGTAAAGTAACTATGAATAATCAATTTTTGCACAAACTCTTTGTCGGGATATAAAGAGATAGATACGTATTGCTTATCTGTAAGCTCTGCGCCGCTACGCATATCAATGAAGCTAACACCCGTACCCAGCAGCTCGTGCACGCCGTAGTCTGCTGTACCGTTAGTCGCCGCTTTATTGTTTTTAAGCATTAGCATTGGCGATCCAGTGTCGCGTAGCGGCGACATACTACCGACATACATTATGTTATTTTTTTCGCTATTAGATTTATAACCCATCTGATAGCAAAACAAAAAGCCAAAATCGCTGGCAATGAGATGCCACTCTGTACCGCAGCTAGCATCGCGAGCTATCATATTGGTTTTTGCTAAAAATGCAGCATCATTAATGCTAGACGGGTTGTCTTGACTAACAATCTGATGGAGTCCGTAGCCATTTATTATCTTGACATCGACTGGGTTACCCGTCTGTAGAGGACGCCGCAAAACTATTTTATTGGCATCCTCGTGTAACGCCGTCCATCCCGCACCTGCCTTTGCGCCATAACCTGTGACTAAACAGGCTTTGATTATCGTTTTTATTACAAGATCGGCATCAGATATCTGCGGCGCGTCAGCGTCTTTGCTTGAGTAATATTTAACAGGGTGCTGCTCTGGTGTTAATAAACTCATCTCTCTCTCCTTAAACTTCTATTTCTGTCGTATCACCATACAGACACTGCGTATAGCCGTCAGTACCCGTAGGCGGATTGGGGTTGGGTTGCACAGCGCACAGCACCCATATGGGTAATAATGTGCCCCACGTATTAAAGCGGATAATGTCTTGCGATGCCCACGGTGCATCAGCACCAAACGCCTGCTTTGGTAGCGTAAAGTAAGGCGTACCATTTGCCGGGTTAATCGGCGCAAGGTCAGTCAGCGTATCGCCGCGCATGACAAAGCCTAGTGTTTCGCCGTACAGCTCAAACGTAGACGTACCCGTCATCTTAATCATCCAGCGCTCTTTGATCGCGCCATCGTCTGTCAAGATCATGGGGTAGTCTTTCAGATTAAGCTTGTTTAAAAGCTGATCGCCTTTGGGTTCGTCACGCCAGACGTTATCCCAGCTTCGCTGGGTAAAGGGGATAGAGACGCGCACTTGCAAATCACCGCCGATAAGCACGCTTGAGACATAAGTATCAGCTATTGCATAATCGCGTCGCACAGACCATTGCAGACTCAATGTGCCGTCGATATCTGTGTCAACGATGCGGTTGCGCTCCTCTTGCGCGTGGGCTACTTTGATCGGCATCTTATACATGGATAAATCAAGCGGTGTCCGCCATGTGATAGAGCCTGCGGCTAGGTCATAGTCCCACAGCTCAGCATTGACGGGTTTGTCATCGCTATCCATGACGCTAATGCGCGTGACGTCATTGCGTGGTAGTGTGACGGTTTGACCGCCTGTATGTGCTGATCCGATGTCAGTCGTGACGCGATTACCAATGATGATGGTATCGCCGCGTCTAAAAATCGGAATGCGCCCATCTTGTGGCAGTCGTACCGTGTCGATATTGACCACATCGGCGTTGATCGGTAAGTACGTAAAGCCCTGCGCGTCATACGTGATCGTGTTTGCAAAGACCAGCTTGGGCTGCCAAATTTGCCCATCATCTGTAATAGCGTCGGCTTGATACCACGGCTCAGACTCTTTGCCAATCGCGTCTACCCAATCGCCAAATTGTGCGTCTGCCAAACCAAATTGCGTGTCAACAAAGCCCGTCACATGAGCGTCTGTCAGCTCACCTGTCAGCGCCACTTTTGCACTGACCAATGTGCCATCGAGTGCCGTTGCACGTAACGTAAGGCTGCCGGGCTTGATGGGCGCGGTAGGGACGCGAAAAGTCACGCTATCGACAACATTCCCCGTGAGGCTTGTTGCTAGCGATATTAGCTTGGGCTGCGCACTAGTTTGCCATTGCCATTGTCGCAATGATACGACACCTGTTTGGTAGTCGATACTACCAACGAGCGTGGCTGCACCCGTTACATTGTTTAAGTCGGTAAAAATGCTGCCGTTTTTGTCAAAATAGCGTTTGCCTGACCATTCAAAACTCACACTAGACGGCATGACGATCTCAGAATAATCCGGCAATAGATTGATCTCGATAGGTCCGGATGCGATGTTCTCAGTCACAGCCGATTCGCTATTGTCTTCAAAGCACAGCAGTTTGGCAGGTGTGGTGCTATCGTCTCGCACAGTGCATAGCTCATCGCTGTATGTATAGCCTGATACATAAAACGTCGTCTTTGTTGGAAACTCAAACACCAGACCACCGCCTGTCGGCAGCACGGTCTCAGTTGCCGCACCTATCTGAGCTTTTGGCAACTTAAACATCAGCGCCGGATCAAATTCACCCGCGCCTGTCGTGTAGCTGATCGTGCCGACAACCGTGCCGTTTTGATTAATTAGATTGCCTTGAGCATCGTCTGTGACCGTTGCTGTCAGCTTTTGATCGCGCTTGAGCATGAGGTTTTGATCTAACTCGCCAAAGCTCAGTGGCATGGGGAGTTCATAATCGACTTGCACAGTGCCGGGCAGGACGCTCGGTGCTGTAAACGATACTTTGCCAGATACATCCGGCGCTGATAGCGTAATGTCAGACGTTTTGATGACGCCTGTGCTGTACTGCACAGTGATATCGTACGCGCCGTTGCCGTGTAAGAAGTTCTCGCCCGTATCGATGTGTATTTGGCGGGTTTTGGGGTTATATTTACCTGTCCAGTCGCCTGTGATGTTGCCTAGCGCGTCACATACTGCTGTTTTACCAACCCATGACAATGACAAAGTGCTTGGCACAGCCTCTTGTGACAGTTGTAGCATCATTTTTGCCGTCGCAATGCCGTCTGAGCGATTAAAGTAGCGTGCGCGTGTGCCCCATGACCAGATGATCGCGCTACCTACGTCTGGCAGCTCACCCGTGGTCAGCTCAGCGCCGCCAGTCGCAAAGTTGATACTGCCTGATCCGTGTGCCGCTGATGCGCCGACCAGCGTGCCTGTGCCGTCATCGTGCAGATCATACCATTTTCCTTGCGAGCGAAAGCTGGCCATAAGACTACCAACAGCAGGCGGTGGGTTGATATTGGTTGACCATATATTTGAGCGATTATTAATCGTGACCGCTTCGCGGCGCGTATCAGCTATCTGTAGCTCGCTGCCAGCTGGTCGGAACGATACACTACGGATATAACTATTAAGGTTTGCACTATTAATTAGTAGCTCACCTGCTGCCGCATTGATTGTACCGACAGTGACATCTGCTAATATCAAATCATTACCGCGATCTGTAATTTCCCCAGTACTGCCGTCTATTCTAATACTGCCCGGTACAGCTGCATTGCCTAGATAGATAGATGTGCTGCCGCCCTTATGCTGACGATTGACCGTTAGATTGACGACGCCGTTTGCGCTGGGCTTACTGCCGTCAAACAGTGTTTGGCGTTGCCCAGCCGCATTTAAATTGGTCAAAAAAGACTCAGTGACGTTGGTTGGGACGATGCGCTCCATCAGACTTTTGACCTTGATCGTCTGACGGTCTTTTAAAACAGGCGCGGCGACAGGCTGCACACCGTAGTACTGCGCGGCATCTGCAACGCTGACCTCTTTTAATTTGGCTGGTGTATCGATATAACCCTGTCCTGGATAACTCACGCCAACAAAGTCATCTTGCAGCGCTTGTGACGTCTCAATCTTAACGACAGTGACCGTAAACCCTTGTGCGCTGCCGCTTGATTGCTTTGTAAATGTGCGATCCTCAGATGTGACGCGGGCAACTTGGATGTACTGCTCACGGTAGGGATATCCTGCTTTATCCTGCGTAATACAGTAAATATCACCCACCAGTGGTAGTGGCTCACCGACGCGCTGGTAAGCTTGCACCAGCTTACTGCGCTTGGTCTGCGTAGACAGTAGCGTCATGCGCGACTCGATGCTAGCAACGTTAAACGCTTCGATACGTTCTAAAATCTCATGGCGCAATTCACCAAACTTGGTTGCCGGGAACATTAAATAGCTAACCGTGGGATCACTTGGCGGCTTAGTAATCGCTGCAAAAGCGCCGATTAGCGGCTCATCGTCAGCACGCTGTACGCCAGCGTACACCAGCCGCGCATAAAAGCCACCGTTAACCCGTGCGATAGATGATATCGGGTTAAACAGCTCATTAGCTTCGCCGCTGATGGGCGTACCCAATGGCATACCGCCGCCATCGTCGTTGTCGGTTAACCTTTCGGACGGGAAAAACTGTAGGTCGGATCGTACTATTTTGGTCTCTGGTGTGGTCATTTTTTGTCCTTAAGTTCGGCGCTTGGCATCATCTTGTAATTGTTTCAATATCTCTTGTGCACCGATATCTTTGATGTACTTAATCATTCGATCATCAAGCGCATCTATGATGTCATCGGCTGTCACTGGATTAGCGATAGTTGGTATTGGTACATTTTTGTTTTGAGGCTGCGGTCGTGGCTGTGGTTCAGGAGTTGGGCGCGACGGTGAGGACGGTGACTGCGGTGTTGGTTGATTAGCGCGGCGTACGGCACGTTCGCTATCACGAGCCGACTTTTCTTTTTCACGGTTGATGTCTTGCTGTAGCTTGAGCGCTTTGCTGTAGTACTTGATCTCTTCTTGATTGCCGCGCAGCCGTGCTTCTGAGAGCTTAGCTTCAATCTCCGCTAGCTCTTTGGTTTGCTCAATCTTGCGGGCTTTGTCGTCTTTGCCCTGCAACCTTAATAATTCACCCTCTAGCTGATCGGCAGTATCTTTGGCTTCTTTTGCCAGATCAGTCATTTTTTGCTTAGTGTCGTCTATCGCTCTTTTTAGATTATCGAGAGTCG
This sequence comes from Psychrobacter sp. APC 3279, assembly GCF_030407795.1. Classification (NCBI taxonomy): domain Bacteria; kingdom Pseudomonadati; phylum Pseudomonadota; class Gammaproteobacteria; order Moraxellales; family Moraxellaceae; genus Psychrobacter; species Psychrobacter sp. APC 3279. The sequence goes on from NZ_JASDCR010000008.1 coordinate 36,044, forward strand.
ATTGATCGAGACGTATCATGCCTTGTACATTAGCGTCAGTCGCTTGACGCAAAGCATGTTGCGCTTTAACTAAGTCACGGCTCGTCACAGAGGTGCCACTTAGTGCTCTGGTCATGTCTTCAGCTTTATTCTTTGCATTAGTAAAGCTAGTGATTTGCTGATCGACAGTAGCGTTAACATTCTCCATGTCGCGGGCAAAATCGCGCAAGCCCAGCCACTGCTTGCCGTCCATACTACGCATCAAGCTTGACCAAGCTGCATCTGTTTGCTCAGTCGTAGCGCCCATCTGGTCAAGTGCAGATATTTTGTCTTTGATACTTGCAGTGACGCGTTGCATAAAACCAAGACTAACGCTCTCATTCTGCGTCGCGTTGGCGGTAGCAGTAGCAGCGCTGTCAGTTGCGGCCGCTTGCTCTTTTTTAGCTTGAGCATTGTCTTTACTAGCATCGCTGTTATAGGTATTAGCTATGACGTTATTATTAAGCGCATCTGTCTGCGCATCGATAGACAAGGCCGCAGCTTGCGCAGCATCAGCGCCGCCTTGCATACCCGCTTGCAATAGCTTAATTTGCTCAGCACTGACTTGACCTGACAGACCCGCTTCTTTGAGCGTCTGATTAATAGCATCAAAATCCGCTTTGGTTTTTGCAGCAGAGAGGGAGGTATCGAGCGCTTGAGTAAGAGCGGTTTTGAGTGCGTCGGCGCTAGTCGCTTGCTCTTTAATAGCAGTGATACCACTGCGTAGAGTCGTTACCATTTCAAGACCAGACGCAGACATACTTTGATTAACGGCATCCATGCTGATGCCAAGGCGGGATAGTGCAGCGGCTTGGTCATCCGCTGCGCTCTTTGCATTACGCTGCTCAACAGCGAGACGCTTAACTTCGTCTGCTAATTGAGTATTGCCGTTGGTTGATGCGAGGAGTTGTTGTTGTAGTTGCGCTTGAGCTTGTGCGTTAGTACCAACTTGCTCAGAAGCAGCACTATAAGCCCGCGCCAGCTTTGCCGTATCATCACCAGCGAGCTTAGCGACTTCACTAAATGCAGAGAGTGACGCGGTTGTCTTACTACTGAGACCAGTGGCAAATTCTTGCGCATCAAGCCCTAAAGTCTCAAATGCAGCAGAGGCGAGATCTAAATCAGACTTCAGTAACTCGCCAATATTGTTTTGCTTGGCTTCGATGTGCATCGCGGCGAGGCGATCTTTAGTGTCATCAAGATCATTAGATAAGTTTTGATAAGCGGTGCTGTTGGCTTCTCCATTTGTCGCCATTTCGGTCAAAGCCGACGTCATCTGTTTGACGTTCGCTTCAGCGATCAAGATATCATTGGCTAATTCACGATTAGCATTGGCTTGCTCTAACGCAGCACTAGCCGCTTCTTGTTCAGCAATGACTAACTCATCAGCAGACGTTACCGCGTCTTTTTGTGCAGCGGCCAAACGTGCAGCTGACTCAGCGCTAGTTTCAAAGTTATTACGCACATCTTCGAACGATCGCTCAGTAACCATCGCATCAAGATAAGCTAAGCCGCGACCTAACTCATCACCGAACGATCTAACGGCTGAGCTGTTTTCATACAAGCTATCGCCAATTGATGTACCAATCGTCCAACCAGCCGCGACAGCGAACAGGCCGCTTAAGCTAGTCATTCTAGCGATTAGAGTGTTGGTAACGCCGACTGTGCTTAGTATTGATGTATTCGCCATCGACATACCAGCTTTAATACTTGCACCAGCTTTAACGCCAGCAGCACCCGCTAGTGCCATAGAGCTTTTGATCGCAACTAAGCCGACTTGAGCACTTGCAAGCAATACAGCAAATTGAGTAAGCATTGGGAAGCTTTCAGCGATGCTATTAACGGCTTCAGCCATATTAGCGACGCCGCTGGCCGTAGCACTGACAACGGGTAGTAAATATTGACCGAGCGTTTGCGTAATTGTTGTTAGAGCTGCTTCAGCGCGATTGATAGAAGCTTCAGACGTTGACATCTGCGCTTCAAACTCAGTCTGCATCGCGCCCGCTGTTTTCGTTTTATCTTCTGTTAACCCTAATGCATCGTTGTAAGTACCTAAGCTACCGATCAGCAGATTGACGTCATCAGCGTATTCTTGGCCGAACAATTTAAAAGTAGCGATTGAGCGTTGCTGCTCATCAAGATCGCCAAGCGTCTGCAAGAAGTTAGACAGCGCTTCTTGCGGATTGGCATTGATGCTTTCTGCTAACTTATCAGCAGACAAGCCCATCCCGTCGAGAGCTTCCTGGAAGCCTTTACCTTGTACTTGTGCCGTTTGTAATTTAGTCAGTAAGCCGTTAATCGCAGTACTAGCGACTTCTGGCGACTTGCCCAGTGAGATAAACGCGGTTGCTAATGCCGCCGCTTGCTCTTCAGCGAGTCCAAATGATCTAGCGCTACCACCGATTCGTAGTAGAGCATTAACGATAGCGGGTTCTTTGGCAGCCGTATTATTACCAAGCGTATTGATGGCATCACCAAGCGCTTCGACATCCGTCATTGATATCTGGAATACGTTGGCAAGCTCAGCCGCCGACTGACCGGCTTCATCAGCACTGATACCAAACGCAATGGACATTTTCCCGGCCATCTCAGTAAACTGACCTAATTGCTCAATCGGTATACCAAGCTGTCCACCTTGCGCGGCAATATCTGCAACAGCTTCACTACTAAGTCCAAGGTCAATCGATAACTGCTGGATTTCACTTGATAGTGCTTTTATTTGTTCAGGTGAGCCATCAACGGTCTTTTTAACGCCAGCCATTGCCGCTTCAAAATCCATCGCGGCTTTGACAGCGACAGTGAGGCCACCCGCAGCAGCTGTAACTTTACCCAGCTCTGTTGCAAAGTCTGTCGTCTCATCTGTTGCTCCAGATAAGCTATCTTCTAACTCTTGGACTCGCTGCGTGTGTATTTCTGTTGCAGCGGCAAGCTCTGTACTAGATAACGTGCCGCTATCACGTAGCAGCTCATAAGCTTGATTGATCTCTTCGATTTGCGCTAAGGCAGCATCGTCAGTTTCAATACCGAGGGTAATTTTAGCTTGCGCAATCGCATTGAGGTTTTCAGCTTCAGCAGTCAGCTCATTTAGTGACTCTGTAGCAGCAGCGCTTTGCTCACGTAGCTCAGCGGATTGAGCGGCTAGGTCAGTAGTAGATAACCCAGTATCAGCCATAGCTTGACGGGTTTCGCTAAGTTGGCCATTTAGGTTGGTGTGTTCATCTTTGAGTTTTGCAGCTTCAGTAGCGGATTTGGCATGTGCTTTAGCGTAGTTTTCGACTTCTTTTGCAGCGGCTTGATATTCTGCTTTTTGCTCTTTGGTGACTTCGTCCGATGCTTCCATCGCTTCTTTTAGCTCATCGGCTTTGTCAGCAGCGGCTTGCCATTCTTTCGCTAAGTTTTTCGTATTATCTTGGGCATCTTTCCAAGCGGTATTTGCTTCGACGACAGCCGTTTTTTGCTCACGGAATAAATCGATAAGGCCTTGCTTAGTTTCAAGAGTATTAAAAGTATCGTTAAGGTGTTCGCTTTTTTCACTTAATCCAGAGACATCAACGCCCAACGCTTTTAACTCTTGAGTTAAAGACGCTAAATCTTTAAGATTGCTGGTCTGGAGTGCAATTTCTAAGGCAAGTTTTAGATTTGGATCGCTCATAGAGTGGATTCATTTAGGTAATGATGTCTATAAGCGATTTTAGGTAGGTTTAGCTAAATGCTAAATTAGAGTGTTTTCTTATTTTTTTAATCCTAATTTTTTGAAACTTTATTTATTTTCACTTCCCATTGTTATTTACTATTTCCCATATTATCCCAGTTTATAACATCTCTCAGTGTCTAGTTATAACAGGTGTGATTACATCTAATTGGAAAGTATCTAAAAAGTAGTTAAAAATCAGCTCACATAAAAAGTCTGACACATCTTTATTTAGATCCTTTGCTATCTAGGCGCATCTCTATCTAGGTACTTTGCCCATTACGTGTCAGATAATGAATATAAAAATGTGAACGATCATAGTCAGCGAGTTATCGTCATAACGTACTTTTAGTGGAGTAATCTTTATGATCCACTAGATATATCGAATAGTGATACAAACGTTAAAGCAGTGCGTGCGCACAAGAAAAAGCGTTAGACGCTTTATGAGAGTAATTGCTATAGGAAGCAATCATTACTGAGGAGAGGGTCAGCTAGGGTGGCGTATTCATCTTTGTGGTGACAGCTTTTATAGAGTTAAGAAGTGATATTTGGCGTCATTTTAACATACATAAAGTAGATCAATAAAAACATCTCCCTTTTGGCGAGGATTCAACCCCTTTATCTATCCCAATTACCGATCTTAAGTAATCACCGTACTCTTTTGTTTGAATAAATTTATAGCCTTTTGGGCTTTACAGAACTCGTTTCTATATTAGAATCACACGAGACATTGAATAGTGTCTCCATATACCCCATCGCTAGGAAACTGACATGATTGTCCGGCAAACACCCAATGCCCTTAAGATATTTTTCACCCTGCGTGGATCAATCATTCCAAAAATCTATCCGCAAATTTTGCTGATTACTATTCTTAGTACGCTTGTCACGATTATTCAGCACTGGCTTCCTGACTCGTTTCCTTATTATGGTATGGCAACGTTTACCTTACTCGGAATTGCCTTATCGTTGTTTCTTGGGTTTCGGAACAATGCCAGTTATCAGCGTTGGTGGGAAGCGCGCGGACTATGGGGTCAGCTAGTATATGACTCTCGTAGCTTAACGCGCCAAGTGCTATCCTTTATAGATGAGGACGGTGCGACTGGTATAGAAGATGACGAGGATAACAATGCAACTGGACGAGATACTCAGCGAACAATGGTATATCTGACCATTGCTTTTGCCCATGCGGTGCGCCACCGATTGCGTGGTACGCCACCTTGGACGGATATCGAGCCTCTTGTTGCAGCAATACATTATGACCGTATGCGCCAAGCGAAAAACGTACCTGATTATATAATGCGCCTGATGGGTAAGCAGCTTGGCGATATTCGGCGTCAAGGACTGGTATCGGAGCAAGTCATACAAAATATGGATGAACGCCTGACCTCTATGACAATTGTACTGGCAGCGTGCGAGCGCATTCATAACACACCACTGCCCTTTGCTTACATGCTGCTGGTACATCGCACGACCTATTTATATTGCATTATGTTGCCCTTCGGGTTGGTGGCATCACTCGGTTGGGCAACCCCGTTGGTTTGTGCGGTGATTGCTTATACCTTTTTTGGTTTGGACGCGCTTAGTGAAGAGTTAGAAGAACCTTTTGGCTTGGCGGCTAATCAGTTACCTTTGACTGCCTTATCACGCACCATCGAGATTAATCTAAGAGAAGCATTGGGAGAGACGGATATTCCGCCTGATATCACTCCTATCAATGGTTATTTGCAATAGCTTCTATTAACAGTTTTAATAAAAGCCACTTAGCTTACTTCAAGATGGAACGGACTAAATACAGACTTCACTTGAATAATCGTCCATAGACCACTATAAACAGTGCATATATTCTCTGCCTAATATAGCCATTCCACTATAAAAGTATGACAGCGTTAACCTCGCTTGAAGTATCACAGTTACATCTACACTCGGTTGCCTTGTACTACTTTTAAATTGAATCGACTATAGCTTGACTGATTTAAGTGCCACTTACGACCATACTGAGCCTGTCTCAGATTTTTGCGTTATGCTTTTGGCATGATTTGAGCAGATGTTTAACTAACTAAATGTCTATAGCAGCGATTTTCGAATGACTTAATGTTAGTTACTTACTTATTTACTACTAATGACTGATTAACTTTTTCCTATTTATCTATATAAGCGAGGCTCATATCATGAGTGATGATTCAAAAGACAACAACGACAACAGCCCAAATAACCCAACCAGCAATCAGCCATCAGTTAAAGTCACTGACCTGACGCCAAATAAAGGCGCATTGGTAGGCAAAAAAACCGATATTCAAAACCCAGAGCTTTGGGAGTTCCCGATGAACTACCCATTAAGCATCATCGGTCATGAAGGTGAGCATGAAAGCTTACTGAATGAGATAAAGCTGATCTTGGGTAGTCAGTTCCCTGATTTTGATCTGGCGTCTATCGAAGTGAAACCGTCTAAAACAGGTCGTTTTCACTCGGCACGGGTCAATTTATACCTAACGGCTGCTGAGCAAGTAAATGCGCTTTATGCCTCACTTGATAATGCAAAAACGGTTCGTATTGTTTTATAAGTCGCATAAAAAACTTTAACGCCTTTTTAGTCCAAATCGTCACTCGCTAGTAATAAGTTATGGGTGGCGATTTTTTGTGGTTTGATGTACAATCTGCGCCCGCATTGTTGCCGCCATGACTCGCAATATCAGTCGACAATAACCGAGAGAATGAAAAGTAAATCTCACGATATTTTTACAAAAATTTTATTATTGACCGCATTTGCGTCTAACCCTTATCCCATCGTCCTTTGCCAAAATTTGGACTGCCTACAACCTTGTAGCAACATAGTTTTATTCTAAAATCAATATAGTATTTTCAAAATTTTCCCGCTATATTGTGCCTACCAATTAACAAACACGCTATATGTAGTACTCAGTGATTTTAACCGTCACTATGAGTAGTGGTAGCTTTTTGTCCAAAAAAACCAGCTAGCACAACCCCACATAATAGCGTTATAAAGAATGTCTGCCGCCCACTCGGCGCGCAGCATCACAATAAGCAATCAAAATAGAGGCCAGCATGACACATATTGACAAAATCCAAGTAACCAAACGTGATGGACGTTTAGAGCCTATTGATTTAGACAAAATTCACAAGGTAATAGCGTGGGCAGCTCACGGCTTGGACAACGTGTCTGTGTCTCAAGTTGAGCTAAAGTCGCACATCCAGTTTTATGAAGGTATCAAGACTCGTGACATTCACGAAACCATCATCAAATCTGCCGCCGACCTAATCTCTGAAACCACGCCTGACTATCAATATCTGGCTGCGCGTTTGGCTATCTTCCACCTACGTAAGATTGCTTATAACAAATTCACCCCGCCGCATCTATATGATCATGTCAAAACTTTGACTGATGCTGGCAAATACGATCAACATATCCTAGCGGACTATAGCCGTGCTGAATTTGATGAGTTAGAAGAATATCTGGATCACTGGCGCGATATGAATCTTGCTTATGCTGCTGTTGAGCAAATGGCTGGTAAATATCTGGTACAGGATCGCGTGAGCAAAACTGTTTATGAGAGCCCGCAGTTCTTGTACATGCTGGTCGGTATGTGTCTGTTTAGCCAATACGACAAAGCTGAGCGCTTAAGCTACGTCAAACGCTTCTATGATGCGACCTCAGAATTCAAAATCTCACTACCGACGCCTATCATGTCAGGTGTACGTACGCCATCGCGCCAGTTTAGCTCGTGCGTACTGATCGAATGTGGTGATAGCCTAGACTCTATCAACGCGACTACTAGCGCCATCGTACGCTATGTATCACAGCGCGCTGGTATCGGCATCAATGCGGGTCGTATCCGTGCCCTTGGTAGCCCGATCCGTGGCGGTGAAGCACAGCATACTGGCTGTATCCCATTCTACAAACTGTTCCAAACAGCGGTGAAATGCTGCTCACAGGGCGGCGTCCGTGGCGGTGCAGCGACTCTATTTTATCCACTATGGCATTTAGAAGTGGAGTCATTACTGGTACTGAAAAACAACCGCGGCGTCGAAGACAACCGTGTCCGTCATATGGACTACGGCGTACAGTTAAACAAAACAATGTACACGCGCCTAATCAAAGGCCAAGACATCTCGCTATTCTCTCCAGGCGATACTCCTGGCTTGTATGATGCGTTCTTTGAAGATCAAGACAAGTTCGAAGAGTTGTATACCAAGTACGAAAATGATCCTAACGTACGTAGCCGCCAAATCCCAGCTGCTGATTTGTTCAGCCTAATGATGCAAGAGCGTGCTAGTACGGGTCGTATCTATATCCAAAACGTCGATCATTGCAACACCCATAGCCCATTTGACGCGACGGTTGCCCCGATTCGCCAGTCAAACCTATGTATGGAAATCGCGCTACCGACTAAGCCACTAGATAACATCAATGATGAAGAAGGGGAAATCGCCCTTTGTACGCTATCAGCGGTCAACTTGGGTAAAGTCGATAACGTCAGCGACATCGAAGAGCCAGCCGAGCTAATCGTCCGTGCGCTTGATGCCCTGCTCGACTATCAAGACTATCCAGTAAAAGCGGCTCAAAACGGCAGTATGCGTCGCCGTACGCTAGGTGTGGGCGTAATCAACTATGCGTACTACTTAGCCAAGAATGGCGCACGCTACTCTGACGACAGCGCGCTTGGTCTGACTCATCAGACGTTTGAAGCATTGCAGTTCTATCTCTTGAAAGCGTCAAACAAATTGGCAAAAGAGCAAGGCGCGTGCCCTGCGTTCAATGAGACCACCTACTCACAAGGCATCTTGCCGATTGATACGTACAAAGCCGACTTGGACAAAATCTGCCAAGAGCCGCTACATCTCGATTGGGAAACGCTACGTGGCGAGATCATTGAGCACGGTCTACGCAACTCTACCCTAACCGCCTTGATGCCGTCTGAGACCTCAAGTCAGATCGCCAACGCGACCAACGGTATCGAGCCACCACGTGGTCTGGTCTCTATCAAAGCGTCCAAAGATGGCATCTTAAAGCAAGTCGTGCCTGAGATTGCTAAACTAAAAGATCAGTACGAGCTACTATGGCAAATGCCAAACAATGACGGTTACCTAAAGCTGGTCGCTATCATGCAGAAGTTCGTCGATCAAAGCATCTCTGCCAATACCAACTACGATCCCGTTCGTTATGCAGGTGGCCGTGTACCGATGAAAATATTGCTAAAAGACTTGCTAAACGCTTATAAAATGGGTGTGAAGACGTTGTACTACCATAACACTCGTGATGGTGCGAACGATGCGCAAGCGGATATGGAAGATGATTGTGCTGGCGGTGCTTGTAAGATTTAGGTTTGCAGGAGAGGCTCTTTAAATAGAATTTCTGATGGATGGCGGGTTTGGCTTTTGGGTTAAGCTCGCTATGCTTCAATATTTAGACTTACTACATGAGACCATATTTCATGATTGACAAAGAACTCCTAACTTCCTACTTCACAACAAACCAAAATACTTATTGGCCTTGTTCAACTTGTTCTAATGGTTATCTAATGATTAATGAGGATACCTTTTCTAGCAAAGAAACTTCTGTTTCTCAAAAAGGACACCCTCTTTATGAATCGGATCATGAATCGGTTCGTTTCGTATATAGTTGCATCTTTAGATGTTCAAACAACAATTGTAATGAACAGTTTGCAAGCTCAGGTCATGGTTGTTTGGAGTGGGATATAGAGGAAGATGAACACGGTAACAAAAAGCAAGTTTATTCACCATGTTTCGAGCCTTATTATTTTTATCCATCATTAAAAATCATCGATATACCTAAAAATGTTCCAGATGATATTACTAATCAACTTAATAAGTCTTTTGAGTTATTTTTTAGCTCTCCTTCTGCTGCAATAAATCATGCACGCTCCGCCTTGGAGCTAATATTGAATCATTTAAGAGTACCAAAGACTACTATAGACAAGAAAAAAAATAAGAGAGTCAAAATAAACTTACACAATAGAATTGATAAACTAGCTAAGGAACATTCTGAAATCAAAGAATTACTCTTCGCAATTAAATGGATTGGCAATGAAGGTAGCCACCCAGAAAAGAGATTAACCAAGAATAATGTCATTGACTTGTATGAAATTTTAGAGCATGTCCTATCTGAATTATTCGAAAAAAAATCCAAAACTATTCTAGCTAAAGCAAAAAAGATCAATAAAGCAAAAGGCATTAAATGAATAATATAACTCAGACTAGCCAAGGTCATAGGATGCGACCAGCGCTACAATGATATAGAAATTTAGCACGTAGGTTGGGTTGACGAAGGAAACCCAACGGTTTGAGTCTTTGTTGGGTCTCGTACCTCGACACCAACCTACTCAAAAGCATAGGAAGCGGATAACAAATTAAGCCCAAACAGAAGAATCGTTAAGGACAAATAAAGATGCCCTAGTAAGGCTTTTTAGCCCCGACTATAGCGGTATCCTGCTGACGACGATGGCGATGCAGTCTGTGACTGAGAGCAGTATCGAGGTAACAGGAATGCGGTTAGACACAATAGACTGCACGCCAGCGGCAAGGCAGATACAAGCGGTAGGCGGGATTGGCTACTAAAATATTTATTTTAACAGAGTAACAAATAAGACCTAATTTTCGTGCTAAAATTATCCCTATATTTAGAGCTTAATTTTAATGGGGAATAGGTCATGCAACCAATATTTGCGACACAAACAGCCAGTATCTCAGAGCTAAAAAACAATCCTTCTGCCTTGATTAAACAGTCGGACGGTGAGTCGATTGCGATTTTGAACCACAACAAACCCGTGGCGTACTTGGTCTCATCAGACGTGTTTGAGCGCATGATGGAAGCGATGGACGATATGGCACTCAGCCAAACCGTAAGCGCACGGATCAATGATGGGCAAACGCCTATCAAGGTCACGTTAGATGACTTATAGTCTTGAGTTTCACCCGTTAGCATTAAAAGAATGGAAAAAAATAGCGCCAAGTATCCAGCAGCAGTTTAAGAAAAAATTACAGCAGCGACTCTCAAATCCTCATGTGCCTGCGTCAAAACTCTCTGGACACACTGATACTTATAAAATTAAATTACGCACCATAGGCTATCGTCTGGTATATACCGTCAAAGATGACGTGGTGGTGGTTTATGTATTGGCAGTTGGTAAAAGAGAAAACAACAAGGTATATGACAGTCTGGCGACGCGTCAGCCATAATCAAAACCTAGACAAAACTAAAACGACGGAGGTCATGTGCAATATACCGCAATCATCAAAGACGGTGGTTTGTTTATCCCAAACGTATTTTCAGACCTAAACGATGGTGGCTCGCATATCGTACAAGTCGAGGTTGATATTGCAGCGGTGCGTCAGCAGTTAAATATGGATGAAGCACCAAAAGCAGCTGTCACCAAAAAGGCTGTGGCAAAAGCAGTCAAAAAACCAGCATCGAGAGCAGCTAAAAAAGACGTAAAAACAACAGCGGAAGAGTCGGATGTGAGTACCCTACGCAAAAGCGCACTTGATGAATTAGAAGCACTTGATGATAGTGAACTGAGCGAGATATTCAAAGCCTATATGAACGATGGCAAAGAGCCCTCACAGATATCACTAGAGAACCTTTAACCCAAAAAGCCATTGACCAAAATTTATAATATAATCATATCCAATTTGTATAATTTCATAACCATATCAATGATAAAGGCAGTCCCATGACTTACTCGATTTTTTCTCAAACGCCAAACAATGCGCTAACAGAGCCGATGTTCTTTGGTCAGCCCGTCAACGTGGCACGCTATGACCAACAAAAGCACCCTATCTTTGAGCAATTGATTGAAAAGCAGCTGTCGTTCTTTTGGCGTCCAGAAGAAGTCGATGTGTCACGCGATCGTATCGACTTTAGCAATCTATCCTCGCACGAGCAGCATATCTTTTTGAGCAACCTCAAGTACCAGACCCTACTCGACTCTATCCAAGGTCGTAGTCCAAACGTAGTGCTACTGCCGCTGGTGTCTATCCCTGAGCTTGAGACATGGATTGAGACATGGTCGTTTAGCGAGACCATTCACTCACGCAGCTATACGCATATCATTCGTAATATCGTCAATGACCCAAATATTATCTTTGATGACATTATGCAAAACGAGCACATCTTAGGCCGTGCCTCTGATATCGCCCAGTACTATGATGAGCTATACCGCAACTCACAGCTATATAGCTTGTACGGTCCAGGTACGCACAACATCAATGGCGAGCAAGTCACGGTTGATTTAAGATCATTGAAGAAACAAATGTACCTATGCATCATGGCAGTCAACGTGCTTGAGGCCATTCGTTTCTATGTATCGTTTGCCTGCTCGTTTGCCTTTGCTGAGCGCAAATTGATGGAAGGCAATGCCAAAATCATCAAGCTCATCGCTCGTGATGAAGCGCTGCATTTGACAGGTACGCAGCACATGTTAAACCTCATGCGTAATGGTCGTGATGATCCTGAGATGGTCGAGATTGCCGCAGAGTGCTATGAAGAAAGTATCGAGATTTTCCGCAAAGCTGCTGAACAAGAAAAAGAATGGGCAGGCTACCTGTTCAAAGATGGCTCGATGATTGGTTTAAACAAAGACATCCTTTGCCAATATATCGAGTACATCACCAATTTACGTATGGAAACTGTCGGCTTGCCAGCTGCGTTCCCGAACTCAAAATCAAACCCAATCCCGTGGATCAACACGTGGTTGTCATCTGACAATGTGCAGGTCGCCCCGCAAGAGACTGAGATTAGCTCGTACTTGGTTGGTCAGATTGACTCTGACTTATCAGACAGTGATTTTGATGACTTTGAATTGTAAGAGCTTTGAGAGATAAAGGCTTGAGCAGTAGAGATTTGAAGCTATAAAACTTCTACCGCTGTAATCGTCTTATGGGTTAATAGTAGGGATAGCAATAGCACAGACATATCCCAATAGGATTAACAATGACTTGGGTAATGACCAGTAAAAAGCAGTTCTATCTACATGATGACGAGAGTCTGCTAGATGGACTGCTACGCACCGGACACGATGTAAACTATCAATGCCGCGAAGGCTATTGTGGTAGTTGCCGAGTCAAACGTATTGCTAGCTCACATACAGTTGATTATCCATTTGACCCATTGGCGATGATTGAAGAAGATGAAATTCTGCCCTGCTGTTGCCGTGTGCAAGGTGTCATTTATATCAATCATGACCCTATTGAAAAGTTATAGCAGGGTTACGTATAAATGAACCTAGCCTTTAAAATTTAGAAAAATCAGCTCCAACAAAAAGCGCGCTCCTTTAGATAAGGAGCGCGCTTTTTTATGCTATTAGCTAAATAAATGTGCTGACTCATATATACATTATGAGTCAGCACCCAGTGGTAACAATAACTACGACTTACTGAGACGCGGCATCTTGTTCAAACAGTTTCATCAGCTCTTCGCGCATACGATCACGCTCTGCCTTTGACATCATTGGCGTTTCTTCATCACCTTGGATGTTTGGCTGCTCCATTCCGCCCATGCTCTCATTTTGTAGTACGACAGGAGGCTCAAGCGGCTCTTGTGCTGGACGCTCTTCTAGCGTGATTTTTACTTGAGCATTTTTACCTTGGCGTAGTATCTGCGCATCCAGTTCAGTATTTGGTGGCTTACGAGCAACATACTGAATCAAAGTATTGGCATCTGTCATCTCGACATCGTCGATGGTTAGGACAATATCACCGACACGTAGACCACTTTTTGCCGCTGGGCTGTTATCAATGACGTTTAGTACTTCTACGCCTGTTGACGTCTCTAACTGTGTTGGGTCACGTAGCTGTGACTGAATCTCGATACCCAACCAGCCACGACTGACACGGCCGTCTTTGATCAAGGCATTCATCACTTGCTCAACCAGTGCCGTCGGAATCGCAAAGCCAATACCCATCGAACCACCAGAGCGCGAGAATATGACGGTGTTGATACCGACTAGCTCGCCATGAGCATCGACCAGTGCACCGCCTGAGTTACCCGGATTGATCGCCGCATCAGTCTGGATAAAGTCTTCAAACTTATTGACACCCAGTCCAGTACGACCAGTCGCTGATATAATCCCCTGCGTCACTGTCTGACCCACGCCAAATGGATTACCAATCGCTAGCGCCAAATCACCCACACGAATCGGATCTTCGCGGAATCCGAGTGGTGTTAGCCCTGTCATATCAACCTTGATCACAGCTAGGTCACTATCAGGATCTGTACCAATGATTCTGGCGCGGCTCTTACGACCATCATTAAACGCGACTGTGATTTCATCGGCCTTTTCGATCACATGGGCATTGGTCACGATATAACCGTCTTCTGATACGATCACACCAGAGCCTAAATTGGTATTGCCCTGTTCTTGTGATGGGCCACCATGATACTCAAAAAACCGGCGCAGTACGGGATCATCCATATAAGGATGCTCGGTCATCGTTTGCGTCGTATAGATATTGACTACAGACTGCGAAGCACGCGCCACCGCATTATGATAAGAAGAAATAGGCGCTGGCGTGTCCGACACTGGCTCTGCTGCTTGCTGCTCCGCAGGCGGGGTTCTCGGCGGCTCCCATGTGGCCTCCGATGTCGATTTCATACTTGTGAACAACCAGATAAACGCCGCCAACACTAGCAGCAATAAGACCCAAGGTAACCATTTTAATAAAGACGCCTTGTTATTGGTGTTCCGGGATGACGACATATAAAACCTCTATAAATTTATTGCAAACAGACAGTGAAAAACGAAGTGAGATAATAGCAACCGCTTAGCTAGTCTTGACCCATTCATAGGATGGTCAAATGCTATACAGCTAGGCAGACTCACGTGTATAAATTATAACCGCAATACCAGTAAATAGTAACGTATCGTGTACCATTTCAGTTATCCAGCTTGTCTGCTTGCTTACAACGGCATGTTAAAATAACTTTTATAAAGCTAGAGAATTGAACATAAAGTCAAAAGATCAAAACCAAACACTCTCAAACATGACAGATAATACATAATTTTTGCTTAGTGAATCCATAGTACCTTACGACATACACTTTATTGATGACAGGAAAACATAATGACTGCAAATCATACGACAGCTGAATCGAACACTCAAAGCATTAGCGCTCAGGCGTTGACACAGTTCTGTGATGACTACTTATCTACCAGTGCATTCAAAGACTATGCGCCAAATGGCCTACAAGTCGATGGTGGACGTCCGATTCAACGTATCGTTACTGGTGTCACGGCTTGTGAAGCCTTGATAGATGCTGCGATCGCTGACAATGCCGATGCGATTATGGTGCATCATGGATACTTCTGGAAAGGTGAACCTGCTACGCTCACTGGGATGAAAGGTCGACGCGTGCGCAAGCTGATGCAACACGGTATTTCTATGATTGGCTATCATTTACCGCTTGATGCACACCCAATCTCTGGCAACAACGCAAAACTTGCTGACATGCTCGGCCTGACGATTACTGGTGCGCTCTATCCTACCGAGTCACATCCTGTAGGCAATATCGCCACTTGCACACCGCAGAGTGCTGACGATCTCATTGCCACCATTACTCAAGCTTTAGGTCGCGCGCCATTACATATTTCAGCTGAGTATCATGCAGACGCCTCTGCTCAGACAAATGGCAGGCTGATCGAACGTGTGGGTATATGTACGGGCGGTGCGCAGGATATGATTGAGCAAGCAGCTACTATGGGCTGTGATGCGTTTATCTCTGGTGAGATATCTGAGCGTACCACGCATAGCGCGCGCGAGCTTGGGATTGACTATTTTGCTTGTGGTCATCATGCAACGGAGCGTGGCGGTATTCAGGCGTTAGGAGAGATAGTCGCTCAAAAATTCGGTCTACCAGTTACTTTTATCGATATCGAAAATCCAGCATAAGGTAGCCACTTAAATTATTAGTTTAAACGGTTGTCATTTATAGAGAAAAATTTGCAGAGAAAAACTTGTAGAGAAAATGATAGCTCAAAAGCCAAACTAGACTTGCTAACAGCTATCGTCACACCATAAGCATAAAGTCTAGTTTGACTACCATTTAAACTTTGTTATTCTATTTTTGATTGTTATGTACCAAATATCTGGAAAATTAACCGTTTATATCTTAATTGTTAAGTTTTATCGCTTTTTTCTTAACTCCACTTGAATAATGCAATTAGTAACCGCATATTACTACCCGTAAGAAAGAACGTTTTGTCATGAAACTTCCCATTATTACAGCTTCCGGTTATGGCACTAAAATAATGCTGGTAGTTGTTTAAGACTTTATCATGCTATATCAGCGATAAGATTTTAAACCGCTACCCATTGAAATACTATGTTTGCACTATGTATGTTAGCGACATGGTATTTTTTTATTTTTCGTGTCGCGATGACGGTTTGACATAGTCAGTTTGATAGACCGCTATAAACTATCAATTCTGGTTATTTTGCTTATCCTCATCGCTGGACAAACAACCTTAGTAGCCAGCTATCCTATTACTAGTAACTTAATATTAGTGATTCAAAGTATAGCCAGCCATCAAAGTTAGCATAGTTAAAACAGATGAATGTATTTGCCTCATTGGCAAATCCTTACATCAGTGTTTCAAGCTATGTCTTTGTCTCAATAACTTAATCATGACCTTACCTATGTTTGATATATAGTTGTTTGGCCACTAGCCATATTTAGTTATCGATGAAGGAATCATCTGATTTATATCCTTCGCGTCGTTGTGCGTTCAGTATTTTAAACCAGTACTTATAAATACTATTTAGAACGTTTTTATGACATATCGATAGCTGGCTGACGACAAACTATCCCACTAACTCTTAGAGAGAGTATGCTAGTGGCGCTATAGTCAAACAAGATAGAGCGGCATTTATCCTATTAAAAATGCCGCTCTATTTAAGATACGATATCGATATATGTCAATATTATGCACATATATTTATACGTGTTTTTACGGTAAGAAGGATGGCTAAAATCAGGAGACATCCATGCAGCGTATTACTTATCGTGTAAAAGTATCTGCGCAAGGGGCCAAACGCCGTATTTCTTATTTACTGCGTCCATCTAAACGCCTACTAAACACCAAAAGTAACATCGTTTCATCCGTTACCCCTATTGCGTCTAATCGTTTTGCCAGAACCAAGAAGCTGGCACAAATCTCTAGCATCGCTATGCTCTCTCTACCTGCTGAGAGCCTGACGACCATGAATACATCGGTACCAGCCTATGACAATGTCATGCTGGAAAACACTTTGACCATTGCTGCGGTACCAGGCGATAGCACTTACTTTGCTACCGATGGCTTCCAACATGGTTTTGGGTTTGATCTGGTGCGCACTTATGCCGACGAGCTCGGTGTCGATATCAATCTAAAAGCCTATGCCAGTGAAGAAGCAGCGCTAAAAGCACTAAGAACTGGCAACGCTGACATGGCGTTGACTACGGCTAGCACCAAGCTAAAAAGCCAGCTGAACCTATCGTCTATCAATGTCAGCTGTGGTTATGACTCTAGTCTGACTAAGAATGGTCTACATCCTAAGGTAAGTTGGACGTTTAGCTCATCCAATGACCCACTATCAAGAAAGGCCAGTTACTTTTTGTGCGATAGCGTCAAGCTAAAAAACACACAGAAACTTGCTGCATTCTACAATCAAAACTTGCTTAAAGATGCCTATAGTCAGGATCATTTCCAGAGAACCTTAACGGAAAAATTACCGGACTATCAGTCTTCGTTTGAAGAGCAAGCACGTAATTATAATCACGATTGGGAACTATTGGTCGCGATGGGTTATCAAGAATCGCATCTTGATGCCAATGCTGTGTCGCCGACTGGCGTACGCGGGTTAATGATGCTGACCAACAACACTGCAAAAGCGATGGGCGTCTCAGACCGTGTTGATCCTTACCAAAGTATTGGTGGCGGTGCGCGCTATCTAGAGCAAGTGAAAGCAGACTTCTCTGACGTGCCCAAAACTGACCGTATCTGGTTTGCCCTTGCAGGTTATAACATGGGTCCCAATGCGGTAAAAAGAATCCAACGCGAACTACGAGCTCAAGGTATCGATGATAAGAGCTGGGCGAACGTCTATGCTTATTTAGCAGATAATAGAGCATCGAATAGCCGCTACGGGCAAGCGATGCATTATGTCAGTAATATCCGAAGCTATCTTGAGACTATTAAAACTCAGATGGTCTAATTCGTAGCTATTACTAGACGGTTCGCAAGCTAATTTTTTACAGTAATTTATTCTTATTAAATAAAAAAGCTGCTCTTATAAAGAGCAGCTTTTTTGTGCGATACGATTCATAGTTAATATTAATGACGTCTTATTTAAACGGTATCCATTAATATCTTATTCGTTAACGATTAGGTACAGTCAGACGCTGACCACGCTGCAACATAGTATCAGCGGCAATATTGTTCATATCAGCCAGCTCTTGAGTTGAGACACCATATTTACGTGCTAGACCAATCAGGCTATCGCCCGAACCAACCGTATAGCTTACTGTCGCTTTTGGTACTTTAAGCGTTTGGCCGCGTTGTAGCTGTGCATTAGTCGCTAGATCATTGGTCGCTGCCAAATCCTCTACCGATATGCCAAACTGACGTGCTAGAGCAATTAGGCCATCGCCAGATTTAACTTTGTAGCTTTCAGTGTTACCTAATTTCGTACCACTGCTTACTGAGCTATTACTGCTGCTACTAGCAGAGCTGCTGCTTTGGCTGCTACTAGATGCACTTGCCACACTGCCGCTAGCAGGGATGGTAATAGTACGGCCCAGTATCAGATTCGAGTTGGTATTCAAGTTATTCGCTGATGCCAAATCGCTTAAGCCAATGTTGTAACGTTTAGCAACACCCGTTAGCGTATCACCTGATTTTACTTTGTAGCTGACCGCTTTGTCATTTAACTGACGATCGACCAATTCTTTAGAAGCAGGTACTTTAATCGTTTGACCACGTTGCAGGCGAGCCTTTGCATCAAAATTGCTGTTTACTGCAGCAATTTCTGTTGCACTAACTCCGATGCTGTTTGCAATGCCAATCAGCGTATCACCTGATTTTACTTTGTAATTGGTGGTCGCGACCGAGCTTGAGCTGTTACTACTACTATTGCTTGCAGTATCAAAATCAACACTGGCTGGAACTTTAAGCGTCTGACCAACATATAGCGAACTTGTGCTGTTGATGCCGTTGAGTCTGGCTAAAGTATCTGTCGACACGTTGAATTGACGTGCCAATGCAATTAATCCGTCCCCTGCTTTCACTTTATAGTTTTTGGTCGCGGTGCTTGATTTACTCGGCTTAGTAGAAGGCGCGGCAGGTGTTGTCGCAGGCGCAGTCACTTTACCCGGTATAAGCCATAATTTTTGACCTCTGAGCAGATCAGCACGGCTGCTCAAGTTGTTGTAGCTGGCTAGCTGAGTAACCGATAATCCAAAACGATTGGCCGTACCGATAAGCGTATCACCACCTTGTACAATATAACTGTCAGGCTGACTAGCGGCGGCGTTATTAGCAGTGCTTAATGGCTCGATGGTCTTAGCATTATATAAATATAACGTGCTGCCAGATAGCAGATTGGCACTAGCATCTATCTGGTTCCATTCTGCGATATCACGCCAGCTAACCCCTGCTCGACTCGCAATGTTCGAAAGCGTATCACCACGTTTTACCGTATAAGTGGTACGCGTGCCCTGTGGTTTTGGCTTACTTACTGAAGTTTTGGCAAAGCTAAGTTTCTTCTCTGCACCACTCGCTTCTAAGATAGACTGCTGCGTCTGTACGGCTGATAGATTAATATTGCCATCCGCATTGATGACATTGGTCTCAGATGTGTTTCTACGGATTTGATTGGCAATAAAATCACGCTCTTCTTTGCTAAGCGGTGGCTCTTGGACAATCGTATTGTTCTGAGTAATCTGAGCTGAGGTAGTTGGTAGACTGTTACTACTCTTAAGTTCAGCATTGATCTTGTTAGTCTCTGCAGTGGTCAGTGGTGGCTCAGTACGAGCTGAGGAATTGCCACTGTATACCGAGCTGCTAGTTGGTGACGCAGACGGTGAGATATAGCTGGTAGTCTGCTGAGGTACACTTGCGCTAGCTGCATAATCGGCCAATGCACTACCAGTAGATGGCAGTGATGAGGCAGTATATGGTTTGTTATTATAGCTTGGCGTGGTCGCTGTCGT
Organism: Psychrobacter sp. APC 3279; assembly: GCF_030407795.1. Classification (NCBI taxonomy): domain Bacteria; kingdom Pseudomonadati; phylum Pseudomonadota; class Gammaproteobacteria; order Moraxellales; family Moraxellaceae; genus Psychrobacter; species Psychrobacter sp. APC 3279. The sequence goes on from NZ_JASDCR010000008.1 coordinate 55,975, forward strand.
ACTTGAGCTACCTGCGTTGCTTGAGGCGAGCACATTGCCTGTACCGTTACCTCTGAGCCCACTTAATTTGGCATCGGCATTGAGACTGACGTCGTTAGGAATGATGACACGCTGCGGACCTGAAGAGTCAACGCGGCCTGATGTCAGTGCAGTGTTTAGGCGCTCTAACTCATCATAGCTAACGCCAGTTAACTGTGATACTTCTGCCAAACTCACACCGTAGTTAACAGGTACACTACGGAAATGCTGGCGGTTAGCGATAGCTGGTAGATACACACCATACTGCTCAGGCTTGGCAACGATTTCAGCTACGGCTAAGAAACGCGGCACATAGTTCATCGTTTCAGTCGGCAGTTGAAGTGACCAATAGTCTGTTGGTAGTCCGCGCGCTGCGTTGGCATCGATTGCTTTCTGTACACGGCCAGGTCCAGCGTTATAAGCAGCCAATGCTAGCTCCCAACTACCGAATTGGTTGTGCAATGCTGTCAAAAAGTCATAGGCAGCACGTGTCGACTCAATAACATCACGGCGACCATCATAAGTGCTACTTTGGTTCAAACCATAGATACGGCCTGTACTTGGAATAAACTGCCATAAGCCCGCAGCTGCTGCACTACTCGTACCACTTGGATCGTAAGAGCTCTCGATAACTGGCAACAAGGCAAGCTCTGTTGGGATATTGCGACGCTCTGCCTCACGTACCGTATGATAGATATAACGACTGGCACGTGCAGTTAGACGATTGAGGTAATCCTGTCTACTGGTAAACCAGCTTTTCTGACCTTCAATACGCTGATTATAGATTGGCTTACCACCATTCATGCGGTAGCCTGCACGTAGACGATTCCACAAATCACCATATTGCTGAATAGCAAGCTGGTTGCCTTCTACCATGGTCATATCAGTGGCTTCTAACAGGTCAGCCAATTCATCCAAGCTCTCTGCGTCCAAAAACGCAGTTGAATAGTCTGCACTACCTGTATTAGCCCCTTGACTGGCAGGACTTTTGGTGATGACAGATGAGCTATTGGTCGCACCTTTGTTTTTTACCGCTGATGTATTGCTACACGCACTAATCAGTAAAGTGGATACCGCAAGCGTCAATGGCAACGCAATAAATGAGCGAGAATGTGATAGCACAGTAGACATGATATTGGAGGTTTCCTAACGACAGAAATTAATAAGATAAAGTTGATGGATAGTATAGTATGCAATGTAAAGCAAAGACTAGCCTAATATAAAAGATAATAATAGAAGCTCAAGTAGCCTATAAAACTAAGTAATGACTATTATTAGCCAACTAAGACTTTTTATAGGTCGAAATCGCAGCTAGCTCGATCAGCTATTGCTTATGTTACCTATTGTATTTTGAGTCTTGTTTGGTCAATAGCGACTTAATTAATAGCCACCTGTGATACTGCGCGCAAAAGCACTGCATTACCAGTAGACAAGGTCAAGGTCACACGAGATGTGGTGACAAATGATACTTGCTGACCATTTTTTACCCAGCTCTCATTGGTCGTCACATTGGCTTTGGCTTGTGAACCAGTAATCACCACATTATCTACCGAAATATCATAGCGATAATTAGACGTATCATTCCAACTGTTTTGAAGCAGCTTTAAGTACGCATCTTTATCTAAACTGGTAGATTTACCTTTTCTAGATAAAGAAATAAGCGCGTCATCTGAAACAAGGCGCGATACCTGATTGATGCTCTGGCTATTCGCTGATGCTTTCATTGCGGCGGCATAGTTCTGTACCAAATCTTCGGTCATAGTTGCCGCTTGTGCATTGATACTGATAGTGCTGGCTACTGCTACGATTGCAGTGATGCTGGCGCTTTTCACCAATAGAGCTAATAGCCTATTTCCCAATAATTTTTTCATGATAATCCTTAGCGATATTTTTTTCGTTAGTGTCATATAGTGACGATTAACGCTCTTTTATCATTTATTTTGGCAGTGTATCTGTATAGATATATCTATATAAGTATACTCATATCCTATGCCGAGCCTATCATCGAATTCTCACAGCCATGTGACACCCTGTGTAATTATTGCGAATAAAAACCCAAGCTATCAAATCAAATAATCTTAAGATTTTATGCTGCAGATTCTAGCCATAATAACTATATGCTTTGTGATACTTTGTAGATCTAGCTTGATAGTCAGCCCATAATGAGCTGACCATTTTTAAACCATCAATCTTTAGAACCATCAATACTTATGGTTAAACTGTCAACGTTAGAGTTTGGCTTCGTTAGGACTTAGGTTCGCTGTTACTGTCTTCATACTGCTCATCATCGCTGAGCTTCATGCCCAAACGCTCTACCCGTCTATCCATCATCTGACGTGCTAACGCTTGCATGTCTTCAACACGGTCAATTTCATCGACAATCTCAAGACCCAACAATGTCTCAAACACATCTTCTAACGTGACAAGCCCTTTAACTTCACCATATTCACCCACTGTAATCGCAATATGAATACGATTTTTTAGCATCAACTCTAACAAGTCAAACAGCTTCATTTTAGAGAAAACAAAAGTGATGTCTCGTTGAAACTGCGTTAACGGCTTGTGCATAGCATGGTTAACTTTAGCCAGTAACATGTCCGTTTTTAGGACAAAGCCTGTAATGTTATCTAGGTCACCATCATAGATTGGCAAGCGAGAAAACGTCAGCTTTGGACGATCAACCAATAGCTCAGCAACAGTTTTGTTCTCTTCGAATGCGAGCATCACTGAGCGCGGGGTCATGATATCTTCGACTTTAATAGCGCCAAACGCGAGCAAGTTACGAATGATACGCGACTCTAGTGGGTCAATTTGTCCTGACTCTTCACCGATACTAGCAAGAGCAGCAAACTCGCGGCGGCTAAATGTTTGCGGCTCTTTACCGCGTACCAATAGTTTTGTCAGACGCTCTGAGAACCAGATTAACGGGTATAGTAGCATGATGATGCCACGAACGAAGTACGCAACCAAACCACTTAGTTGACGCCAGTAAACCGTACCCAAAGTTTTTGGGATAATCTCAGACAAGAACAAGATAGCAAGCGTCATGAGGGCGGAAAACAGACCAAACCACGCACTACCAAAGACGATTGTGGCCTGTGCACCCGCACCGATAGAGCCGAGTGTATGAGCAACGGTATTTAACGTTAAAATAGCAGCTAGTGACTGGTCGATATTGTCTACTTTTAGGCTTTTAAGCATTTCTGCTTTTTTGGGACTGGTCTCTTGCACATCTGCAATAAACGATGGCGTCATGCTCAGCAAAACAGACTCTGCTAATGAACAGACAAAAGAGACGCCAATAGCGAGTAAGACAAAAAATATCAATAAAGAAACGCTAAGCGCAGTTGGTGCTGCCGCCTCACTGGATGTTGATACAGCACCAGCTGCCCACACTGCCTGCGGTAGCATAAATATTGCTAATGCAGATAGTGCCGAAAAAGAAGTATAACCAAATCGAGAACTAGTAGTCATTCTCGGGGGAGGTTCTGCAGATGCGTCTTTACGATGGGCGCGCGGACGACATAAACGAGGTACAAACATAAAAGTGGTGAACAAGTTAGGTAACCTAAAAAGAGTAAAAGGAAGATAATGTCATGAGCAATTTATATCGATTTTCAGAGTACTGTTAATAAAGCAATAGAATGCATCTGTCTATCGTATAAATAGTTACTCAAAGCTGATTTAATCGCTATTTCAAAGCTATACTAAGCTTCAAAAAGCCGTAATATGGTTGAATATATAGCATACTAAATACAGGCAATTATTGCCATTTGATAGTAGCATTGATGATACCATTTCACAATAAGTCACCATTTTTAAGTTTTTGTTTTTTGATGACTTTTATTGCCCTACTATTAACGGTTGTATGACGACATCTTTACTAGCCAATTCATGACAGCTATTTAGCCTGACGCTTTATATAGGTTATCTGAATGTAGTAAAAACATTGTTGTCCTATCCGTTGGCTGATAGTATGCCTTGCGCTAAGAAAAACACGCTCAGCCTATGATTAACAGTTACCAAGTCTGGGATTTTTTGTTACTATGCGTCTAATTTTATTATTGTCTATGACTTACTGAGAGATATTATGAGCTTATTTATTCAAGCTGCCCATGCTGCACCAGAGACTGCAGGTGCTGCAGGTCTATTCGGTCAGATTTTACTGCCTGTTGCGTTTTTTGCGATTTTTTACTTCTTGGTCATTCGCCCGCAGTCTAAGCGTACCAAAGAGCACCGTGCCATGGTTAACGCATTGACCGTTGGTAGTGAAATCATTTTTGCTGGTGGTTTAATGGGTCGTATCAAAGCAATCGAAGGCGATTACGCCGTCGTGAGCCTAAACAACAATACTGACGTCAAAGTACAACGTGCTTCTGTTATTTCAGTATTGCCTGCTGGCACGATCGAAAGCGTCTAATTAGAATGTTCACTCGCTTTTATTAGTGAATACTCAATAGTCGTCACATTAACGAATGTAATGACTAAAAAATGACCGTATATGATTTACGGTCATTTTTCGCTATTAGCGCAGTAAGGTAAAATTGCTATATAAATTAAGCTTACTGTTTAGATGTCCTATCTTTATCCAAGTCAGCCATATGATTTTTGGTGACCAGATAAACAGACATCTGTATTATTTGCTTTACTGTTTTATGCGTTACTATCATCGCGGATGATCGCAATGGTGCATGATGACGGCTGCTGAACATAGCACTCGACCGTTGCTATCGCTAACTTCCCATCTGCTAACTTGTGGCCTACGTCGCCAGTCGTTTATCAACTTAAAGAAGTGATTATGCAATATCCCGCTTGGAAATACTTACTAATTGCCGTCGTGCTACTCGTTGCCGGTCTATATGCTGCCCCCAACCTTTACCCTGACGAACCTGCTGTGCAGATTACGAGCGCAGCCGCAGGAACTCAGCTATCTGAAGGCATCTTAACCGAGTCTCAAAGCTTACTCGAAGAGGCAGGTCTAGATAACCACGATGGTACGTTTGAGGGCAACAGCGCGCTGGTACGCCTCAATAACCCAGTCGATCAGCTAAAAGCGCAAGAAGTGCTACGTCAAAACTTGGGCGAAGACTATGTCGTTGCCCTTAACCTAGCACAGACTACCCCGCAGTGGCTACGCGATATCGGTGCAAGACCGATGAAGCTTGGTCTCGATTTGCGTGGTGGTGTACGCTTTGTACTCGAAGTCGATATGGACAAGGCGCTTGAACAGCGTTTGACCAGCGCCAGTCGTGATATGCGACGTGAGCTACGTGCTGAGCGAGTAGCAATCAAAGGTATCAAAACCGAAGATCGCGGCGTGGTATTGCATTTTGCTGATACTGATACTCGTAACCGTGCCCAAAACGTATTACAAGGCTCGATGAGCAATACGTTTAACTTGCAGTCTTCTATTGATGATCAAGGTCCTGCATTGGTCTTATCGTATAACGATGCGACACTTGACGAAATCAATAGCTACGCGGTCAACCAGAACTTGACGACTCTACGTAACCGTATTGCTGAGCTGGGTGTTACCGAAGCTTTGGTACAGTCGCAAGGCGCTAGCCGTATCGTCGTTGAGCTACCTGGTGTACAAGATACTGCTGAAGCAAAACGTGTACTTGGTCGTACTGCAAACCTTGAGTTCCGTATGGTGGCAGAAGATGCTGACACTTATACTGGTGGCATACCTCCAGCGGGCACAGAAGCATTCCCATTCGAAACACTTGATGGTCCTCCTGTATTGTTAGATCGTCAAGCGATCGTCACCGGGGACAAAGTAACCAACGCACAAACTGGCTTGGATGAAAGTGGTCTACCTGAAGTAAGTATTACCTTGGACAGTGCGGGCGGCAAGCTCATGCAGAACGCTACACGTACAGCGGTTGGTCAACAGATGGCTGTATTGTTCATTGAAAACAAACAAAGAATCACTTACGAAGAAGATCCAGCGACTGGTGAGACAACTGAAGTACGCACACCTTACGCTGAAACAAAGGTTATCAACCGCGCCAACATTCAAGCGGTATTGGGTTCATCATTCCGTATTACTGGTCTAGATAGTAGTGCTGAAGCAGCTGAGCTTGCGCTATTGCTACGCTCGGGCGCACTTGCTGCACCGATGTACTTCGTAGAAGAGCGCACTATTGGTCCATCACTCGGTCAAGAAAACATTGATAAAGGATTGTTCTCTACGCAGGTCGGCTATCTATTAGTCTTCGCGTTTATGATTATCTTCTATCGTTTGTTTGGTGTGATTGCCAACGTTGCGCTAGCTGTTAACGTTATTATTATCATTGCCATTATGTCAATTTTGGGTTCATCACTTACCCTACCTGGTATCGCAGGTATCGTTTTGACCATTGGTATGGCAGTTGATGCCAACGTACTGATTTTTGAGCGAATACGAGAAGAGATTGCCAATGGTGTCCGGCCAAAATCAGCCATCGTGGCAGGTTTTGACCGAGCATTTAGTAGTATCTTTGATGCCAACATTACAACCTTATTGGTCGCGTTTATCCTATTTGCGATTGGTACTGGTCCGATTAAAGGCTTTGCGATTACGCTAGCTATTGGTATTGTCAGCTCGCTATTCACTGCAATTTTGGTGACACGTGCACTGGTACAAATTGCTTATGGTAAGCGTAAATCCATCAAAAGTCTGAGCATCGGTTAGGAGAATATTATGGCGATCGATAATAACAACCCTTTAGAACAGCAGAATAATCCTGATCGAAATGGCTCAAACGGTGACACGACCAATGCAAGTACGCGTCGCCGTAACAAACCGCGTCGTGATGGTAAAGGTAGCAATACTAAAACCAATAATCCTACTACTGCAAAGTCAGGTAAAAGCCCTAGTCATCGCGGAGGTAAAGGTCAAAATGCCAAGGACAGTCAAGCGCTGTCTACCGCTGTTGATTCTGACGTAATATCAGGTGACGCCGCTGATGATGCCGCAGCTGTCGCTGAAGGTGGCATCAAAGCGGTTGGCAACCAGCGTATCATTCCATTTATGAAGATAGAAAAGCCGATGGCACTACTATCTTTATTTATGGTGATCGGTAGTATCATTGCTATCGCGGTAAATGGTCTGAACTTAGGACTTGATTTTACTGGTGGTGTCTCAGCAGACGTTCGCTATGAGCAGCCTGTTGAGCAAGTTGCTGTTGTACAAGCACTAGCAGACAATGGCTTTGATGATGCGGTTGTACAGTATCTAGGTACTCGTGAAGAGCTATTGGTACGTCTACCTCCTCAGTCTGATAACGTCGATGGGCTAAGCGCAAATCTAACGCAAGCATTGGCATTACCTAGCAACACCGCTACGATTAGCAACGTAAATATCATCGGTAGCCAAGTTGGTAATGAGGTTTATCTAAATTCAGTCATGGCATTGGTATTGGCACTGGTATGTATGCTTGGCTATGTTGCCCTACGCTTTCAGTTCAAACTGTCTCTAGGTGCCGTACTGTCACTGTTCCATGATGCTGTCGTAACCATCGGTGTATTTGCACTATTCGGCTTTCCGTTTGATTTGACGGTATTGGCTGCTGTATTGGCATTGATTGGTTATTCATTGAACGATACCATCGTTGTCTATGACCGTATTCGTGAAAACTTCCGCCGTGTTCGCGGAATTACGCCAGAACAGACGATTGATTTATCATTGACCGAGACGCTACGCCGTACGATTATGACCATCTCAACTGTTCTATTGGTCGTACTAGCCATGCTCTTCTTGGGCGGTGATGGATTATACTGGTTCTCAGTAGCTCTATTCATCGGTTTGCTTGCGGGTACTTACTCATCGACTTATATCGCCAGCTCGATTCCGCTGCGCATGGGTCTGTCGCGTGATGACTTTATCGTAAAGGTAAAACCAGAGTTTGAAGAAGAAATCGTTACTTTCAACGATCCAAAAATGTTTGAGCAAGACAACGTCTAGTAAGGTATATTAGATAGATTGATACGTTGAACTAGCGTGTTATCAATCTTTATAGAACTACTAAGTGCACAGCTACAACGTTTAAATAAGAGCACCTGACTCATGAATAATGAGTCTAGGTGCTTTTGTCTTTATAGCTATTTTGTCTCTTATATTAAATGTACTTCCTTATCATTTTACGAATACACCTCTTTATCGTTCACGTATAAACGAGTCACCCATGTCAGCTAATTCCGCAACTTCTCACGCGATGCCACCTATTGATACAAGCTATAAGCGTATTGTCGCGATTGCATTGCCTGTGCTACTGGCCAATTTGGCCATGCCATTGCAGAGCGTTATTGATACGGCCATTGTAGGTAATATGAATGACACGGCGAAACTTGCTGGCATGGGTTTGGCCATACAACTGCTGTCGCTATTGCTTGTTAGCTTTAACTTTTTGCAGTATGCATCATCTGGGCTTGCTGCGCAGGCGTTGGGACAATTAGCTAATAACAGCAATACATCGGCCGTATCAGTGCCCACGCCTTTGCTGTCTATCTTGCAACGCGCGTTACTATTGGCGTTTGTTATTGGAGCAATATTGCTACTCGCAAAACCATGGCTGATTGATTTTGGCTTACAAACATTGTCAGCCAATCCTGAGAGTGGACGCGCGGCGAAAACCTACTTAGATGTACGCTTTTGGGGCGTGATCGCAGAGCTGATGAATTTTGCATTTATTGGTTGGTTTGCAGGACAAGGTAAGACCCGTTATATGCTGTATCAGCAGGGTTTTATTGCCGTACTTAATATCGTACTGACTCTGTTTTTTGTATTTGCAATGCAGATGGGATTGGCTGGTGTCGCACTGGGAACCACTATTGCATTTTGGTTTGGAATACTGATGGCACTGTGGTTGAGCCGTCAACATTTAAAAATATCGTGGTCTGTATTATTCAAAGCGGATCGACAGTATTTTACGAAAGAAAAAATGCTTAGGCTATTTTCTTTAAACAAAGATATCTTTGTACGTACGCTTATCTTAACGCTAAGCTTTGCTTGGATTACTCGACTGTCTGCCCAAAGCGGTGATGTCATACTGGCTGCTAACGCTATTTTATTGCAAGTATTAAGTATATCTGCCTTCGCTTTAGATGGTGTCGCTGTCTCTGCTGAAACATTGAGTGGACAAGCTGCAGGAAGGCGCGATTGGCCACGTTTTCGTATTATCATAAAGCGTACAGGCGTGGTTAGTTATGGCCTTGCTATCATGTTGAGCGCCATTTGGTGGCTTGCAATGCCTACATATTTAGGATTTATGACCAATATTGAGTCAGTGTTTGCCCTTGCCTATGATTACCATTTATATGCTGTATTATTGCCTCTTGTCGGCGTTGGTGCCTATTGGCTAGATGGGATATTTTTTGGTTTAACGGCTGGTAGCGTGATCCGTAATGCGGCGCTGATACTGGCTGCTATTTTCTTCCCGTTAAGCTGGTTGCTCTATCAGCAATGGGATATGACTGGTATTTGGCTTAGCGTGTGGTGTCTATTACTATTAAGACTAGTCATTCTAGGCGGGTTTTTGTACCGTGCCAATCAGACTGGCAGTTATGAGAAACTACAACCTGAAGCTTAGTTAATTTTATATTATATTTTTTCTATCAATTTTTACTTTTTAATTTTGCAGCAATACCGTTTGAATCAATAATTTTTATATCAATAGATTTATAAAAATATCATAAGAAAAATTTAGGATATCGTGTGAATACTCATTCAAATGAACTAAGTCATCAACCTGAAAGTCACTATCAATGGACTGAAGGCTTTAAGAAAAGCTTGCCAGTTGCTATGGGCTATCTGCCTGCCGGTATTGCCTTTGGTGTACTCGCACAGGTAGCAGGTATCCCGATATGGGCAACGATTATGCTCAGTATCGTTCTCTATGCTGGTGCAGCTCAGTACGCTTGTCTGCCTATGCTGAGCGCTGGCCTACCGATTGGCAGTATCGCCACCAATATTGCCGCGATTAATCTACGCCACGTATTCTATGGTATGCCGTTATTACAGTATCTACCAAAAAATAAGCTGGCCAAGACGTATTGTCTGTTCGCTTTGACTGATGAGACTTTTTCGATCATGACAAGCTTACCAAATGAGTCACGACGAGCCCTGATACTTCCTATCAGCCTATTTAACCAAAGCTGGTGGGTACTGGCGAGTACGGTTGGCGTAATGATTGGCAGTACGCTCAGTGATTTGGTGCCAAATTTAGATTTTGCGTTGGTTTGTCTGTTTGCAATTCTCGCTTATGAGCAATTTCAAAGTATCAAACGCTACTTCCCGATTGGTATTGCCGTGCTTGGCTTAATCATTGCTTCGCTATTTACCAGTGACTGGTTGCTACTAGTAGCCATCACTATCTGTATGTTTATGATCTTGGTACGGGGGTTTTTGATAGAGCGTCAAAAGACGGGAGACTCTTATGACCAGTAGTTATCTTATTTTTGCCACGCTTGCCATGGCAGCAGTGACCTTTATCACTCGTGCATTGCCAGCACTGATACCTAGAAAGCTGCTAGATACACCTTGGCTACATCGATTAAATGAGAGTTTGCCATTATCAGTGATGGTGCTGCTTATTTTGACTAGCCTCTCCTATCAAGACCTATCGACGACTGTTGCTTTAAGCGACACTGAATTACATCTATTAATGGCACAAGTCGGTGCACTTATTTTGGTATTGTTTATCTATCATATCAGCCGTCAGCTTTTGGTCAGTATGGTTGTCGGTATTGCAGCAATCAATGGTCTGTTTTGGTTATTTAACAGTTTTTTGGGCTAAAACTGTTTCGCCCATTCATATAAACGCCAGTACCCTTAGCGATATTTTAAACATAAAGAAGCTAGATTCTATTTAGAATCTAGCTTTTTATTATCTGAAAATAATTGCTTTAATTTAGCTTAAAGCTCTTCTACACCCATCATATCAACTGGGGTATCAGCAACTATCTGTACGCCTTTTTTACCAGTTTTGGCAGTATCATTACGCTGCTCTTGCAGGTGATCAAGATACGCTTCATTGATCTGACCAGTGATGTAACAGCCGTTAAATACCGCACAATCAAAGCCTTCTACTCGGCTGTGTTTGGTATCTTTTACCGCATCAATCAAATCATCCAAATCTTGGAAAATCAAACGATCAGCGCCGATGATATCACGTACTTCTTCAACGCTATTGCCTGAGGCAATAAGCTCGCTACGTACTGGCATATCGATGCCATATACGTTTGGAAATTTCACTGGTGGCGCAGCACTAGCAAAAAACACCTTGTTAGCACCAGCATCTCGTGCCATTTGAATAATTTCATGACAGGTCGTACCACGAACGATAGAATCATCAACCAACAGTACGTTTTTGCCTTTGAACTCTAGCGGCACAGCACTTAGTTTCTGGCGAACTGATTTCTTGCGCTGTTGCTGACCTGGCATAATAAACGTACGACCGATGTAGCGGTTTTTCATAAACCCTTCACGGTACTTGACGTTCATTTTTAGCGCCAGCTCCATCGCTGAAGTACGCGAGGTATCTGGAATTGGAATGACCACGTCGATATCATGATCCTCACCCCATTCAGCAAGGATTTTATCTGCCAGTTTCTCACCCATGCGTAGGCGTGATTTATAAACTGAGATATTGTCCATAATCGAATCTGGACGAGCAAAGTACACATATTCAAAAATACAAGGCGTGTATTCTTTTTGCTCGACGCACTGATGCGTATGTAGCTTATGGTTTAAATCAATAAAGATCGCTTCGCCTGGTTTTACATCACGAACGATAGTAAAACCAGAACCTGTCAATGCAACTGATTCAGAAGCAACCATATATTCAGTGCCGCCATTCGGTGCCATACGCTTACCAAAGATAAGTGGACGGATACCATTTGGATCGCGGAATGCAAGTAAGCCATGACCAGTGATCAAAGCGACAACGCCATAAGCGCCTTCACAGCGTTTATAGACAGCTTTTACTGCTTCAAAGATATCATCAGCCGTTGGATGTGTTTTGCCTAGATTCTGCATCTCATGTGCCAGTACGTTTAACAGTACTTCAGAATCTGAGTCAGTATTAAGGTGGCGGCGATCTTCGATGTACAAAGATTTGGCCAAACTCTCAGCATTGGTCAAGTTACCATTATGAGCAAGGGTAATACCATACGGTGAGTTGACATAGAATGGCTGAGCTTCAGCGCTGCTAGAAGTACCAGCTGTCGGGTAACGAACGTGACCAATACCGAACTTACCAACCAGTTTCATCATATGACGATTCATAAATACGTCACGTACCATGCCATTTTCTTTACGTAGATAGAGTCGCCCATCTTGCAAAGTGACAATACCTGCTGCATCTTGCCCGCGATGCTGTAGCATCGTCAAACCGTCATAAAGAATCTGATTGACTGGTTCGTGAGCTGCAACTCCAATGACTCCACACATAATAGCTATATCCTATTTTGACTCATACATTAGTACGACAATAACGGCAAACTTAACGACAGTATATTGCTAAAACCATTCACTGTCGCACGCCGCTAACCTGATGATATTGTAAGAAACTTAACGAGATTTTTCGATAATCTATGTTTGATTATCAGTGACACGTGCAAACATTTAGAAGTATAAAAAGAAGTAAAATAATAGACAGTTAGATAAAATAATAGGCAATTAAACAGTTACGACTGATTGACCTGATCCCAAGCCATGCCTAATACGTCCGATACTAGAGCCTTGCCCATCGGTGCATATGGCATCAGCTCAGGCGCTAGTACTGAGGTTTGCCACTGCGGCATCTGTACTAGCAATGGCGCACTGACGCTCAATACAACCAAGACCATTAGTACGTTTTTGGCAGCACCCAGTACGCCGCCCGCCATTTTGTCCAAGACGCCCAAACGTAAGGTTTTAAGCACGCCTGAGAATACAAACGCCATCAGATGCATGATTGCTAATATGGCAATCACTACCAATAAAAAGGCCATAGCCATCTGTAACACAGGGTTTTGTACGATACCCGTTAATTGAGGCGACACTACTCCTGCCAGCCTAGTAGCAGCGATAAGAGCGATAAACCAACCTACCAAGCCTATTGCTGTTTTAATCAGTCCTACTTGAAAGCCGCGCCATAAGCCAATCAAGACAACGATAGCAATCACAATATCTAAACCACTCATGCTCTACGCCTTATTACCTTATTTATTGGGTTAGCTTTCCATGGCATCGTAATAGCCACCGATTGCCTGAATGCAAGACTGCACCAGTCCAGGACCACGATAGATAAGCCCTGTGTAGAGCTGTACCATGTCTGCGCCTGCTTCGATTTTTTTGACGGCTTTGGCACCACTATCGATACCGCCTACGCCTATCAAAGCGACTTTACCATCTAATTGATCAGAGAACTGTTGCAAAATCTGGGTACTAATATGACTCACAGGACGACCAGATAAGCCGCCCATTTGGTCGCCATCACGCAAGTCTTCGACACCTACGCGGCTCAATGTCGTATTAGTGGCAATCAAACCATCAATTTCAAAGTCTATTAATTGCTGTGAGATATAATCAACTTGCAATGGCTCTAAATCTGGAGCAACTTTAAGCACTAATGGAACATAGAAACCATATTCAGTAGCTAACTGACTGTGACGATTTTTAATTGTATCCATCAGCTGAGTCAGCGCTTCACCACTTTGCAAATCACGTAAGTTTTTGGTGTTTGGGGATGAGATGTTGACCGTGATGTATGAGGCGTGCGGATACACACGTTCTAAGCAATACACATAATCATCGGCGGCTTGCTCTACCGGCGTATCAGCATTTTTACCAATATTGATACCGATATTGCCTTTGTATTTGCAGCGTTTGACATTGTCGATTAGATAATCAACGCCTTCATTGTTAAAGCCCATACGATTGATAATCGCGTCTGCTTGCTTGATTCTAAACAGCCTTGGCTTGTCGTTGCCTACTTGCGGTCTTGGCGTGACGGTTCCTACTTCTATAAAACCAAATCCTAGCTCAGCCAGCGCGTCAATATAATCGCCGTTTTTGTCCATGCCTGCTGCCAGACCAACTGGGTTAGAGAACTGCAAACCCATACAGTCTGTTGGTTGCATTGACTGACCATACGCCAAGCCTAAAACACGCGCTTTATGCGCTTTATCCAATAAAGATAGTGTCATCTCATGGGCGTGTTCGGGATCCATATTAAACAAAAAAGGACGAAGTAAGGCATAAGACATAGTGATGGCAAACCCTGCTTGGAAGAAATAGTGAATAAAAAATGCGAATGAAATCGGGCGCAGCGATTATATCAGCTTAACAGAAATAAGAGCAAAGTTTCAGTCGCTAAATTTCTACATTTAAGCAGTAACCAATACTAATGAATCTCTGCTACATAACGATAAATTGTCGTTTTCTAAGCTAAAAACATAGCACGAAGGTACTCTTAAACATCTACGGTACTGGACGCCCATCAGTCAACGCAATCCAACCACGTATAATGCGATATAAATGCCAGATAAAGGTAAAGGTCATAATCAGCAAACCAAGCCCGGCCAATAATATTGAGCCAATAGCGATATTGCCACTATCCGCCAGTACGCTAACGCCAAAGCCGCCCAATGCAAAGGTAATCAAAATGATGCCAATAACGAACCAAACAATACTGTACCAAAAGGTCTTGATTTGCCAGTCAAAATGCGTGGCTAACCATGACCCGTTAGCATCATGGCGCTTGGCATAATTCATGACAATCGGCACAATCCATAGTAAACCCGCAGTAAAGTAGCTGATCACATATAAGAAATAAGTGATATGGTTATAAGTAATTAAAGAACGGCGCTTATCGTTGCTCATACTGTCCCGCATTATGTGAGGTTTTCCTTACTGGTAATATTTTTATTCAATAGTCATATGATTAACTATTTAATGGAGCCAGATAAATGGCTTTTCAATGATACCAACGATAAAGCATTATTTTGCTGTCGAGGTTTGAGTGTTGAATACTAGACACACAGTGTTATAAGTATCTAAAATTTCTATCACAGTCTGACGCGTTTTAAGAAGTGACCGTTGCTTGTACCTGAATAGCTTTATTGGTCAGATCTTGCTGCATAGATAGCTGTGTAAATTGCCAACCTTGCTGTTCAAGCTTACCCAGTGCAGTGCTGACAACCGCTTGACTAGGATGCGTAAAGCTCAGTTGCACTGCATCACCAGTCGCAACCACCTGAGCACCTGCTATACCTGAGTTATTGAGCAGCGCGTTAATACGACTAGCAGGAGGCATATCAACCTCTCCAGTAGCGTTGTTACCAGAATTCAATGCACTACTATCAATATTACCTGCTTGAGCACGCAACCAAAAATAATCCGCCACTTGTTCCTGATAGTCACTCTTACTATCGCTCGCTGCTTGATGAACGCTATAGCCACCATAGCCGCCAATAAACAACAGTAGAAATACGGACAATATAGCTAATGCTAGCTGATCACGGGGAGGTAATGCTTGCCAACGCGTCGTTAGTACATTTTGATAATTGTTCATACGCTCTGAGAATACATGAGCCTTAGTACTGGTTGCAGAGACAGCTGCATTACGTTTGGTACGGCGTTGTAATCGTTTCATGTTTTGACCTTTATTACCAATACCTTGATGAGTTACGACGCTGCCGCATTATTTGCCATGTCGCTACTTTCTACAATATTGTTTTCTACCACATTGACGGTGACTTGACCACTAAACTGACCTTGCTCATTACTATTCACTTGCGCAAGTTTGGCATTTAAGCCTTGTGCTACCAGTGTACTCGTAAATTTATCAAGACTACCGCGATCTGGGGCAATCAAGGTGAAACTGAGCGCTGATGGCTGCATGACCAGTGACTGTGCATGCAATGAGGACTGTTTAATCAATGGTGATATGCGCGACAGTGCGGCCATATGTGATGCAGGCGCTTGGCTATCACTACGCAGTTTTGGTTGCAGCTGTACTTGCAGTTTGGTGCGCGTACTCAGTGGCTCATCGGCGAACCAAGATTGATACTGTGCCGCAATTGCAGTCTTGGTTGCTGCGGTCGCTTCATTATACTTATACCACTGCACACCATCGGTTGCCATTTGCAGCACTAACGCTGATAGCGCAACCATCATCGCCACTCGCAAATATGGTGATAGTTGTGAGTCAGTAGATTTCATAAAGAAATTAAGCGCGTGACGTTCAGGACTGTCAATTGGCTTAGGTACTGTAGGCAGGGTCGTCAGCAATAGCTGATGATCAGCGATCAGCGCTTTAGTTTGTGGCACTGAATCTGTGGATGATGAGGAATCTAGTGAGTCAACAGATCGGTCAATAGGTGTCTCAATAGAAGGCAAGACCATTACCTCACTTAAATGCGGAAAACGCTCAAACATTAGCGGTAAATAGCTAACGGCCATACCCTGACGCAATGATTGGCGCAGCAGCATAGTCTGCGAATCTTGATAAAGGGTTACTTGTTGACCTGCGCCCTCTTCTGGCGGTGGCAACAATAAAAAATCTGGCAGTAACGCTACTATATTCATACCGGCTAGCTGCGCGCTTTGTTGCCAGGACTCAATGTCGTTTTGTGCCAGTGCATACAGTTGCGTCGTATCAGCATGGCTCAATTGGCGGATGTTTAATTGCTCAATAGGTGTTAATGACGTTTCTTCAAATAAGTACTGCTTGCCGCTATTACCCAGCTGTTTAAGCTGAGCAGCATTGAGCGCCGTGTCTACTTGCAACGCATGACTTGAGGGAAAATATAGACAAAGCGTCTTTTGGCTATTGGACTTATAGTTACCATAGATTGTCTGTAGCTGTTGCCAACCGTCAACCATTTGCCATTGCTGTACATCTTCGTGCCAGACAGCTAGCGGGCTATGCTGCGCTCGTAACCAAACATGTAACACTAAACGTGTCCTCAATTATTGCTGCAGTTATCAAAATATCGTTAATGATTAATGCGGTTTTTGAAATGACTGGATGACTTTATACAATTAATAATTGGCATGCTTCTCGCCAATACCATTTCAAATCCGTTATATTCAATCAACTATGGTCTAGCAAGTTACATATAAACAAAATATTAGAATATCTAGTCTAGTACGGCTGGTCAGGAACAAAACGAGCAACTTCCGTTGCCATGCCAGTCATCACAAACTCCATATCAAACACTCTGGCTTCCGCTAGAGAGAACGACTCTGGATAATCGCCTGTCAGCAATCCCGCGATATAGGCGACGATAGACATATGACAAACAACGACCAAACACTCAGCTTCAATATTGGCAATATCTATCAGAGCTTGGCGAGCATCATCCGAGGGCGTTATATTGTCCTGCACAGATGAGACTACTTGCGGCGCTCGCGACTGGAACGCAGATAAAGTCTGCTGCGCTCTAATATAAGGGCTAACCACAAAACGATCTGGACTATAGTGAGTGGTCACATACTCTGCCGTTTGCGCTGCTTGCTGCTGACCAAAGTCCGTCAGCTGACGCGCGCTATCTGGACGTGTTTCGTCTTCTGCTTGACCATGACGTACTAATATAATTTTCATAACCTTCCTTGGAGCGCTAAGTTCGACTTTCTTAATACTGCCTTCTAATAATATATCTTACTTATCAGTATCGCCGTCTTTGCTCTTAGTATTACTACTAGAGGTTTTCATATGAGCGGTAAGTGCTGCATTACTATGATCATGCGCCATGACAAACTCAACATCGCTACGGAACCCAGCTTCCATCAGATGTAGCGCAACGCCTAAAGCAGCTTTGTCTTCATAAATAACTGCATAGAGCGCATGGGTAATTGGCATATAGATACCCGCTTTGGTCGCCTTTTCATGAACTTGTTGAATGGTATTTACCCCTTCAGCAGTTTGGCCAAGCTTTTTGACCGCAGCATCAATACTCATACCGCGTCCAAGCATATTACCAATACGATAGTTACGACTCAGCTCTGAGCTACAAGTAGCATATAAATCGCCTACGCCAGATAAGCCCAAGAAGGTGAGCGGATTGGCGCCTTCTTCAACGCCGAAACGACTCATTTCTGCCAAAGCACGAGTAAGAATCATCGCTTTAGTATTCTCACCTACTTTGTAAGCTGCCGCCATACCCATGGCAATTGCGTAGATGTTTTTTAGCGCGCCGCCAAGCTCGACGCCGCGTATATCATCACTAGCAAATACTCTAAAGAAGGCACTATGTAATGCTGCTTGCACGGCATGACGCAATGGTTCCGACTCACTTGCGATAACCGTAGCAGACGGCATATTTTTCATGATTTCTATAGCAAGGTTCGGCCCTGACATGACGCCAAAGTTCACTTCTGGCAACACTTCTTTGATGATATCACTCATCATCGCAAAGGTGTCTTTTTCCATACCTTTAGTCAACGACACAATGGACTGACCACTGATAAAAGGCGCGATGTTTTTTAGCGTTTCGCGAAAGGCCAAACCTGGCACAGCAATAAAAATAATGTCTTTGTCTTTGACACTTGCCGCCAAATCATGGCTGTATTTCAATCGATCATCAAGCTTATAGCCCGGTAGATACTTTTTATTGGTCTGTGTTTTAGCCATCGCTTTTACCGTACGCTTATTACGTACCCACAGCGTAGTATCACAGCCATTACGTGCAGCTAAATTTGCCATTGCTGTACCGAAGCTACCACCACCTAAAAACGCCAAACGCAGCTTGGTTGGATTGCTATGAATGTCTGCCATATCCTTTGCCACAGCTGATTCAACAGAACTAGGATTTGACTTTTTACGGCCGAGACCTGACTTGGTTGCCCGCTCAAAAATACCGGCAAGCATACCATTCTGCTTTTCAGACGACTCTTTGTCCGTTTCATTATTAGCACTGGTGTTGTTTTTATTACTATTATTAGGGCTTGTCATGTTCTTTTATCCGTGTTGACTGACGTATTATCAATAGAATCTATCGTGCTCAGCTATTGGCCTTATTATCTTTGAATTACAACTTTGTGAAATTATAATCTTATTAATCGACAGTACTGAGCTACATTACGACTCGAAGCGAACTAGCGGCTCGATATCAATAGGCTTGCGTTTGGACTCATCTTTGGGACTTGTGCCAGTATAAACAAAAGCGGTCACATAATCATCTGCGCCTACACCGAAATACGCTTTTACTGCAGGCTCATTACATAACAGCCCAGTGCGCCAAACGGTACTAAATCCTTGAGCTTTTAATGCCAAAATTAGATTTTGTACAGCAGCACCCACACTTAACATCTGCTCAAAAGGCGGTACTTTTTTGTGCTCTTGCATTTGAGTCACAGCCGTTATGATTAGCGGCGCTCGCAGCGGCATATTTTTAGTTTTAGTGATGGTTTTTTCAGACAACTCTTCGCCATCTTGTAGCGCTTTTGCTTGGGCAGCTTCGAGCAAGGCACGGCCTAATTCATGGCGCGCCTCACCTTGCGTCACGATAAACCGCCACGGACGTAATTTTTTATGATCTGGCGCAGTTGCCGCACACTCAATGGCAGATTCAATCTGTGCACGCGTCGGTGCTGGCTCATCTAGATTGCCCATACTGCGTCTTGAATTGATCCAACCTATCAGCTCATCACTGGTAGATGAGATATCATTCGCTGCTACGTTCTTCACAGACAGTTTGTTGTCTTCTATTTCTTGGCTTTCATTATCAGTATTGTCAGTTGTAGTCATTGTTTTATCCTTATTTATTATTATCTATCACTACTTAATATTTATAATATCATTTTCTTATTTTTTAACAGTTATAGAGCCGTTGATAGCGACACATAGGCAGCCTCAACTCAGCGATAAACTACGCAACATCTTCGACTCGATGATCCATGCGTAGATAGTCTTCTGACTGCATCTCAAGCAGACGTGAGCGAGTACGTTCAATCTCAAACGCCAACTTCTCTCCTTGGTACAAGTCTAGAATCGGCTGCTCTGCCCGTACCAATAATTTCACACGGCGATCATAAAATTCATCGACGAGATAAATAAAGCGGCGCGTTGGATCACGCAAGTCGTCATCTAGTGCTGGTACAGAGTCAACTAAAACAGTACTAAAACGTTTGGCAAGCTCAATAAAATCAGCGGCTGATCGCGGCGCCATACAAAGATGACGGAAGTCACAGAATAAGATATCTTCGGTACAAGCGTTGATTTTCACTTCTCGTCCATTGATAGTAATGGGCTCTTTACTAATTTTCTGATTATTTGACAAGCTCGCAAAACGGTTGGCTAACCAATGGTAGTTCGCCTTAGTAAGCGGCGCTTCGTATAGCTCAGCTTGTTGCAATACGCGCAGACGATAATCAATTCCCGAGTCGATATTCATTACCGTCGTATGACGCTCAACTTCCGCAATGGCAGGCATAAAACGGTCACGATGTAAGCCATCTTTATATAGTCCAGCTGGCTCAATGTTTGAAGTGGCAACCAAAGTAATACCGCGATTGAACAGCATAGTGAACAAATCACCCAATATCATGGCATCAGAGACATTAGAAACAAAAAACTCATCAAAACAGATGATAACCGCTTCTTTATAAATAATATCGGCGACTTTTTCGAGTGGATCGCTCTCACCTTGTAGTTTGTTAAGCTCTCTATGGACACGCTGCATAAAATGATGAAAATGCAGACGCATTTTGCGCTCGATGGTCAACGAGTCATAAAACATGTCCATCATCCACGTTTTACCGCGGCCAACACCGCCCCACATATAAAGACCCGTTGGCGCGACAGGCTTAGATTTTAAAAAGCCAAAAAAACCTTTCTTTTGCGGTGCACTATTGATGAGCTGATGGTATATCTCATCAAGATAGCTCATGGCCTGAAATTGCTGCTCATCCCGAGTAAACTCATCTGTACTGACGGCTTTCTCGTAACGTTGCAATGGAGATAAACTCATAATACGACTCATCGTTGGATTAAATAAATATCAAAATAGTAGGATAATTTAGCATAACGCTGGTGCTACCAAGCAAGCCATGCTAAACCATATCAAAACGGAAACAATCAAGCTGAGTTAGCTATGAATAAACTTAGCTGTTCTGCCCAAAGCTATGCTTGTCTAATAAACCTTTGAGCTCTGATAAGCGACCATGAAAGAAATGACCCGCGCCATCGACCACGCTGATTTCAATGCCTAATCGGTCTGCAAATGCCTGCATATTATCAGGTTCAATTACTTCATCCGCATTACCATAAATCTCAAAAGTTCTATCCGCAGGCAAATTAATATCAGTACTGTCGTTTTTTTCGACTGATGGTGCGATCAGGGCAATTTTCGTTACTTCAAAGTCACCCAATCCCCATATATGTGCGGCTTCAAGCACTTGCTCAGCTACGCGTGCCGTGACATAGCCACCAAAAGAAAAACCACCTAGCCATAGCTTTCGAGCATTGGTTTGTTCAGCAATCCATTGTAGCACGGTCATCGCATCGACCACTTCACCTTCCGCGTAATCATGCTCGCCGGTGGACTGCCCCACACCGCGAAAATTAAAGCGCACCACATGCATACCATTGTCGCGGGCAAAGCGATACATGGTGGTGACCACCTTGTTATTCATCGTACCATCAAATAACGGATTGGGATGGCACAGCAGCGCCACCGTGTCTGTATTTGGGTCATTAGGATTGTCATTTTGCCACAGTGCGTCAACCTCGAGCACGCCAGCAGGAGCAGGAATTAATTGCATAGTATTACTTATTAATAAAAAATGAATGGCTCAATTATCCTAGATACAATTTATATTTCAAGTGATTTGCTGTGTACGGATGCGACTTGTTTTATGTTAGCCCAAAGTTGATACCCAGCAGCTGAGTATATGATTTATTTAAGCACGCTTTTTTTGTCATAAATTGGATAGGTAATACTGCTGTAATACCGCACACAATAAGCGTCTAGACAGGTAATATCTAGATGCGCTAAATTCATGAAGCTTTGCCTATCGCTAAGACGTTCTGTTTATATACATTAGGAATTATTTATGAATACCTTTAACAAAACTGCCAGTTTAGGTGCAATATTGGCCGGTGCGCTCGTTTTAAGCGCTTGTCAAAGCACGCCATCATCGCCAGTGATTCAACGTGCCAACTCTATTTATGAAACCACGGGAATCGCTGATACCAAGGTCAAAGCACAACAAAATGCGATCGATAGTGCTCAAAAAACTTGTCGAAGCAAGCAAGTGATTATCGTTGATGACAACGTAAAATATAACGGTATCTTAAATGAGCGTACTGGCCGTATGGTTGGCCAAGTAGGTGCTGTCGTTGGCTCGATATTTGGCACGGGCACACCAGATTTGTCACGTAGCGATGATTATGAATACACCATTAACTTCCGTTGCCAATAAATATCGTCAATACCATATAAATCAAATACAGTGTCAGGCTCACTCAGCCTACTATTTGTAGCACTTTCGCTTGCCTTCCTTATATCTGAATTATCTTGGACCGACTATATCTAGATAAAAATATCTATCTACTTTTCTCTACACGACAATCTCTTTTAGACGGAAATAGGTTTACGATCTAACCGCTAACATTAAGTGACATACAATTCTTCTCTGATTAAACAGCCAACAAACTGCGATATAGATAATATATCAATCAAAGCTTGTTGGCTTCGCTTTTTGTACTTTCCTTTTTGAGTTAAACTATCCGCTATCGGATTCAGAACATCCTCGTCAGTCTTTATATTTTCATTATCTTTGGTCTAATATTATGCGCAAACCCAATCTTTCAAATATTAAACAGGCCAAAGTATTAGCACCTGCCAAAGATTTGGCTACTCTAGAGGCGGAACTCGCTGAGCAAGAAGACCATTTAGAGGATACGGTCCTACGCCTAAGTGATTATTTATCAGCGGTTGAGATGGTCATTAAACAAACCTTTGATCATAGAGTATGGGTCAAAGCAGAAATTCGTAATCTGTCGAGTAAAGGTGGTCATTACTACTTTGAATTGGCAGAAAAAGATGGTGATGGCAAAGTGGTCGCCAGCTGCCGTGGCAATCTCTGGCGCTTTAAAGCTGCTCGTGTATTAGCTAAGTTTGAACGTGCGACTGGCATGCCGCTTGAGCGCGACTTGACCGTACTCCTTAAAGTATCGGCAGGCTTCCATGCCCAGTACGGCTTTTCAATCACGATTGAAGATATCGACCCCAGCTATACGCTAGGCGACTTGGCACGGCAATATGCAGAAATGGTTGACCGCCTAACAGGTGAAGGGTTATTACATCTCAATCAGCAGCTACCTGCCCCTTTTGATATCGAGCATGTGCTGGTCATCGCCCCTGAAAAGGCAGCTGGATTGGGTGATTTTCAAGCAGATGCCGATCGCTTAGCCAGTACAGGTGCATGTCACTTCCACTATCATAATGCGACTTTTCAAGGTAATCATGCACCCGCCGAGATACGCCAAGCCATCGTTAGCGCCCAGCAGCAGTTTTACGATACTTATCAACGCCTACCAGACTTACTAGTCATCATTCGCGGCGGCGGTGCGGTTGGTGATTTGGCTTATCTCAATGATTATGAGTTGGCAGCTTTGGTTGCTGAGCAGCCTGTCCCTGTCTGGGTGGGTATCGGTCATGAACGTGACAAAGTCATCTTAGATGAAGTGGCGCATACTAGCTTTGACACCCCCTCAAAGGTGATTGCTGCTATCCATAGCCATTTAGCCCAGCTCGTCACTCAGACGCTACAATATCAAGCACAAATCAAGCAAGCGGCTCAGCGTCAATTGAATATTGCTGAGCAACAAACCACTCGCCAGTTAAGCCAAATACAGTCGCAAACGATTGGGCAGCTCACCGCTCTACGAAAAGACAGTGACTATGCATGGCGCAGTATTCAACAAAGTGCACAGCGCCAAGTAAAGCAAGCAGTCAGGCTGACGACTGAGCGATACACACAAACGCAAACCTTGGCACATCAACAGCTCGCGAAAGCCGCGACTAATAGCAGAAGTCATCAAGAGTCAATCATGCAAAACGCACAACAGCAAATTGTGCAAGCACAGCGCGATAGCGAACATCTACGTGATATTGTGCTATTACATCGCCCGTCTCGCGTGCTCAAGCAAGGCTACACCATGCTCACGGATGCTAAAAACAAGCAAACACTCACTAGTAGTACTCAACTGTATCCTGAGCAAACCGTCAATATCATTTTAAAAGATGGCAACGCAAAAGCGCAGATTCTCGATGTCACTATGGATAAAGAAGCGATAGAAACTTTAGACACTTCAACTTAATCACATAATGATATCTACAGATTACTCATCTACTTACCTTTAACAATTAGGAAATTTTATGACTACCCCTACTCGCAGACGCAAAAAAGCCGCCCCAAAAACCTTTAAGGCGGCTTACGATATTTTAAAAACCAATGCGGCGGAACTGCAGCAACAGGATGAGCCTGATATTGATAATCTAATGACAACGGTCGAAGAATCTATTGCCGCTTATCGCGTTTGCGAGACTCGTATCAATGCTGTACAGCAAGCATTGGATGCCGCCTTTGCCGAAGAAAAATCTACCAGCAGTGTTGATAGTTAAACAAAAAACAGCCACTAGATAGCAGCTGTTTGGTCAAACCAAGCGCATCAATCTCATTTGGCACATTTGGCAGCGCAACAGTTTGATATTCGGTTTACTCTGGTTCGTCAACCTCAAAGACTTGGCGCAGATAGGCAAGATACGTGTCGTTATTGATCATGGTCTTGCCTGGGCTATCAGACAGCTTGGCGACTGGCTGACCATTACACTCTACCAACTTGAGCACGATATTAATCGGCGTAATGCCCATATCATTGGTCAGATTGGTGCCAATACCAAAGCTAGTTCTAATGCGACCTTTAAAGTATTGATGCAGCTCCCACGCCTTCTCTAAATTTAACCCATCGCTAAAAGTTAGAATCTTGGTTTTTGGATCTATTTTTAGCTTCTCATAATGGGCAATCGCCTTATCGCCCCAGATGTAAGGGTCACCGCTATCATGACGCAGACCGTCGAATAGCTTGGCAAAATATAAATCGAAATCACGTAAGAACGCATCCATGCCGACTACATCTGTCAATGCAATACCCAAATCACCACGATACTCATGCACCCATGCTTCAAGCGCGGCCTTTTGTGAGTCACGCAGACGCACATCTAATGCCTGAAACGCCTGCATAAACTCATGCGCCATGGTGCCTATTGGCGTCATTCCTAATTGCTTGGCCAAATACACATTTGATGTACCACCGACTATCTTTGGCTCGGCTTTATGTAGCGTCTCCACTACATGTGCCTGCCAGCGTCGACTAAAGCGTCTACGCGTGCCAAAATCCGCAACGATAAATGGCGGCGTCTCCTGACCGTACTGAGTTTGCTTTGCGGCATACTGATGTAATAGCGCTACTTTTGCATCAAGGCGACGTTGTCCTTCTTCTATCACACTGTCATTAGATAACGCATTAAAATACAGCTCATTGACAATGGCCAGTACAAATACTTCAAAGAACATCGCTTGAATCATTGGCCCTTCGATATCGATAAACAGGCGACCTTTATCGTCTGTATTTACCGTAATAAAACGACGTTTTAGCTTAAATAACTCTAGGTAATCAACGAAATCTGAGCGAATAAAGCGCAGGCTACGTAAGTACTCGAGCTCATCTGGCAAAAAGCGCAATTCGCATAAACTGTCTAGTTGCTGCTCTAAATCTTTTTGGATATCAGCCAATGGATAGGCTGCATCTTTGTTATTACGGCAGCGAAAGCGATAAACGCCATGGGTTTGCGGGAACTGATGCAGCATGGCTTGTAACATCGTAAATTTGTACAAATCATTATCAAGCAATGAAGTAATAATAGGTGCATAAGAAACGGTCATGCTATGGCCTTAAAAGTGCAAAATAAGAAACAAACGTCATTTGATAGACAAAGCGACATCATATGTGGACGATAAACAATACACGCCCATTCATTATGAGCCATCGATAAACCGTTCAGTATAACGAAATTTGGTATTTATTTCAGAGTTCACTTTTGATTACCGAAAAATGACATCGAAATGCCAGTAGAATGATTGCGATTACTTAAACCGTTCATAAAAACATTGTATAAGTCTATCCAGACAACCTATTCATAAATGGTTAGCACAACCTACGCTTTTGCACTCATAAACTGCTCCACATAATCATCAACAGGATTGTGCCGCAACTCGCTTGGCGTCCCTGTTTGTATGAGTCGACCACCATTTAGCATACTGATGCGCTGACCTACTTTGACAGCTTCATCGATATCATGGGTAATGAATACGATGGTTTTGTTCAATCGTTCCTGTAATTCAAGTAGTTGGTCTTGCAACTGGGCGCGAATGAGCGGATCAAGCGCAGAGAACGCTTCATCCATTAGCAAAATTGGATTGTCCGTCGCTAAGGCGCGAGCTAGCCCGACTCGCTGCTGCATACCGCCTGATAGCTCATCAGGGTAGTTGTTTTCCAAATTGGATAGCCCTACTTCATTGAGCCAATGTCGAGCCGTTTCATGGCGCTCGTTTGCGCTCATCTTTCGGACACGCAGACCATAAGCGACGTTTTGTATGACCGTCATGTGCGGCACTAAGCCGAAATGCTGAAAAACCATACTGACTGTCTGTTGACGATAATGCTGCAACTGCTTATCGTTGAGCGCTAAAATATTAATAGCCGTAGCAGAACTTTCTTCTACTGCCGTACTTGTATTATCTGTCGCTGATTGTCTATCAGTCATTGTATGAGTCGCATGTTCTCTATTCAGAGCAGTATCTACCCATATCTCGCCACTGGTTGGATCTATCAAGCGGTTAATATGGCGTATCAGCGTTGACTTGCCAGAGCCTGATAGCCCCATGATGCAATGCAACTCGCCTGCCTTGATATCTAGATTGATATCATACAGACCCACTGAATAGCCCGTTTGCTCTTTTACTTTGATGCTATCCATACCCTCAGCCAGCAATGCCAATGCAGACTGTGCTTGCGTGCTACTGGCATTATAAATCTTACTGATATTTTTTAATTGGATATGATTCATCGGTGCTCTCACTATTCATGTGGTTTTTATCATTATGGCTTCGGTCGATTACCATAGGTTCAGTCGTATGCCACTAGACGACTTTTTATCCAATCGGACGTCTGCCTGCTTCGATGGTTTTTTGACGGGTACGCTTACCTTGACCAAATGCTTGCGTAATACGGTCAATGATAATGGCAACGATAACGATGGCCGTACCTGCTTGTAGACCCTGACCGATATTGAGCGTTTGGATAGACTGCAATACATCTTCACCAAGCCCAGGAGCACCAATCATTGAAGCCAATACCACCATGGCAAGTGACATCATCACAGCCTGATTGATACCTGCCATAATACTAGGCAACGCTTGTGGCAATTTAATCCAGAGAAGTAGCTGTAAATGCGTACTACCAAAGGAGCGTCCTGCTTCGACCATTTCATGATTGACTTGTGTAATCCCTAACGTCGTCAGACGAATCAAGGGCGGCAACGCATAAATCACGGTCGCGAATAACGCAGGCACTTTACCAATACCAAACAGCATCAGCACTGGTATGAGATATACGAAACTCGGCATCGTCTGCATGATATCTAGCACTGGCGTCACTATCTTGCGTAGTAGTTTGCTACCTGACATAGCGATACCAATAGGAATACCAATTACCACCGTGACCAGTACCGATACGATAAGCAGTGCTAAAGTATCGATCAGTGCGCCCCATAATCCAAAAGCGCCAATCAAAAACAACCCTGCACCACATGCCAGCGCGAACCAAATCTTGCGAACACCAAACCACCCAAGCACAGTTACAAATGCAATAATCAGCCAAGGCGGGATAACCGTTAATAATCGCTCAATAGGTAGTAGCAGATAAGTAAGCGCCATCGTGCTAATAGTACGGAATACATCGCCATAGTTTTGGACGACGTTTGCTAAGGCATTATTGAGTGGGGTCTCAAGCGACCATGAAGGAAAGCTTGATGCGAGCGCTGACGCATTGATACTAGATGCAGTTGCTTCTGTAGAGATAGCACCCGTTGAGCTAAGGCCTAACTTGGTAGCGAGATTGGTAGCGGCCTCATCGGATAACCATGCTTGCCAAACCTCTGGGTTGTCACGCAAAAACACCATGGCCTGCTCATCGCCAGTGCGTTTGCTTTCGCTCATCTCCAAGATAGCACCGTTGAGCTCATTAGAGGTAAATTGCACCTTTTCAAAGACAGCGGCTAGTTCAGGATTGGATTCGACAAACGGGGTAGAAACGGCAATACCTAACGGCGATACTGGGAATCCTGACACGCAATTCATCTTACCATCAGCGAGCAAAAGGTTTTGCCAACAAGCATCCTCATAAGCTGGGAACTCTAGTGGCGCAAGATCATATTTTGCCATTAGCCCAGTAGGTTGCCAGTAGTAAAATAACAATGGCTTATGCTGTTCAAAAGCGGAGGCAATTTCGGCATCGAGAGCAGCACCTGTACCAGGGTGTGCGTTGTTAAAGAGACTGTCTAGACCGGTAGTTTTTAGCAAACGTGTGTTAAAAATCTCACACGTCCAACCAGAAGGACAGTTCATAAAGCGTGATCTACCAGGATCTTCAGGGTCTTTAAATAGCTCAGTATATTTGGGCAAATCTTGATAGCTGCGTAGTCCTGGGTTCTCTTCCAAGACGTATCTTGGGACATACCAGCCTTGAGTTGCACCGCCTTTTAGCGTATCGCCGATGATGGCCACTTTATTCTGCTCAATGGCTTTTTCCATGATTGGCGAGCGACCAACCCACTGCTCCCCGATGACCTGAATATCGTTCTGTGAGAGCGCTGTATCAAGTGCAGGCCCTGCTCCTGGTACTTCTTCTACTGTGCAGCCGTACCCATCTTCTACGATATGTCTGAGTACGCCGGAGGTAAATTGCCCACTCTCCCAGGTTAGCGCCCCAAATTTAATCGGTGATTCACACGCCGCTGACGCCGATACAGGCAGTAGTATCGCGCTCATCCACAGTAAGCTTAATGCAATCCATTGGCGCATACTCTTTCCTATTATTATGTTGTATCGGCATGAAATCACTATTAAAACAATAGAGCTAAAAAACAGCTGAAAGGTCTATATCATGTTTACCAATGCTAGCTCTAGACCATTCAGCTACTATCTACTGTTGTTTAGACTTACTACAAAGTGTAGCGATTTATAGAAGTGATGACAAACGCTTATTTGTCGATTAATTCAGTATACAAATTTACGATAATTTTAATAAAGCTCTTATAACAAGTCGCTCTTAATTTTAGAAATCTATGTTTATAAATTCATATTTTAGATAAAAAAATAGCACCTATCTGGATAGGTGCTATTGGTTATGATATCGATTAAAAAGGTCACTATTAATTTCTATAGCTACTATAAAATGTCTAACTCAAGAATCGTTATTTTAAAAACAGTGCCATCGCCTTTTTAAACAGTCCACCATAAGGCGGCAATAATAAATTCAGACCATTGAGCTTGGTTTGTACAAAAATCGGCTTCATATGGCTGAGGCGTTCAAAGCCAGCCTTACCATGGTACGCGCCAGTACCAGAATCACCCACACCACCAAATGGCAAGTCATGCTGAGCCACATGTATCAAAACTTCGTTGATACACAGACCACCCGAGACCGTATTGTTACGCACGTTTTCGATACTGCTGTAGTTGTCACTAAACACATATAGCGCCAATGGGCGTGGACGTGAGTTCACAAAATAAATGGCATCATCAAGCGTCTCATAATGCATCAGCGGCAAAATCGGGGCAAAAATCTCGTTTTGCATGAGGTCACTGTCAGGCGCAGGCTCGCTGACGATGACTGGCGGCATAAGACGGGTTTCTATATTGGGTTCGGCGCCAGTTAACGCATGTACCTCGCCACCTGTTAGCGCATCTAGATAGCCTTTTACCCGTTTGAACTGCTCACCATTAATAATGCGAGAGTAATCTGGGTTTTCTTCGATATCAGGATAATGCTTGGTCATCCACTCTTTTGCGAGTTGGATAAAATGGTCATGGTATTGGCGCTGAATCAAAACATAATCTGGCGCAATACACGTCTGTCCAGCATTTAGTGTCTTGCCCATCATCACTCGATTGACGACAGACTCTAGATTGGCATCATCTAGTACGATCACTGGTGATTTACCACCAAGCTCAAGCGTCACTGGTGTTAGATTAGGTGCTGCTGCTGCCATGACTTTTTTGCCCACCGCAGTCGATCCGGTATATAGCAGATGATCAAATGGTAGCTCACTAAAGGCAGCGGCAATCTCAACTTCACCGAGTACCACACAGATCATATCTGGCGAAAAATAACGAGCAATGGCGTCAGCAAACGTCTGAGCAAATTGCGGCGCAGCTTCACTCATTTTGACCATAATGCGGTTACCCGCAGTGATTGCATCAATCATCGGGCCAATTGCTAAAAATAACGGATAGTTCCAAGGCACCATGATACCGACCACACCCAATGGCTGCGGCTGAATTTCATTATGAGCTGGCATATATAGCGCTGAAATAGGCGCACGATGGGCTTTCATCCATTTTTTGCCGTGTTTCTTGGCGTGGCTGATACCGGTAAAGCTAGGAAATAACTCAGCAAACTGCGTCTCTGACTGGCTACGATAGCCAAAATCTGCACTAATTGCCTTTGCAAAACTCTCTTGGTTATCGCTAAGCATCACTTCTAGATTGTCTAGCTGCGTCGTACGTGTGCCCCAATCATTGATTGGCTGGGTACGGCTTAACATTTGCAAGCGTGAAAATTGCGCTTTCATCTCATCGATAGTCTTCGCCGTACTTAGTGCTTCAGGCACACGCTGCAGCGCAAAACCGGTCTCGGTCACTGGCTGCTCATGGGCGCTTTGGTTGCTATCTGTCATTTGTCTTCCTTGTCATAATCATAGTAATAGTCATAAGGTTTGTAGTCACTACATTATATTGGGTTAGAGGCTCTATCTTTCTAGTCAGGTGCACTCTTTGATAACCTACTCTGACTATAAACTTCATCAGATTCCATTCATCACACTTTAATGTAGCGCATCGACTGAGCAATGAACAGCATCTTTAGTTGACTACTGCGTCTGTACTAGCAGCACCGCTATGAACCACTTGCCACGGTTCTATACCTATTATTTCGTCAGCCATTGTTAGCTGTTTATTATTAGCATTTATGCCACTTACAGACATTGCGACAGTATATATCTTTGGGCGATAGTCGCCAAAACTGCTACACTACCGATGAGCATTATTTATTTTAAACTTGATAATAATAAGACAGATACTCTCATGCAAAATGACACACAACTCCTTAATGATACGCTTGTCAGCAAATCTCTCTCAGCGGCCGATTATGTCCCTACTCTAGATGCGATGCTGGCACGCACCCTTGAACGTATCGATCTAAAGAAACGACAAGGGCTGCGTACGCCTGATGAATTATGGATTGTAGATCATAACGACGTCTACACGCTTGGACAGGCAGGCAAAGAAGAACACATATTACAGCGTACTGACACGCCTATCATCAAGACCGATCGCGGTGGTCAAGTGACATGGCATGGTCATGGGCAGTTAGTGATCTATTGGTTGTTTGACTTGGACAGTCTTAAATGGAGTGTGCGCAATCTTGTCTCCCATGCTGAGCAAGCGATAGAAGACGTCATCAACGACTGTTTGCGTAGCTCACCATCTAATAGTGACAATATCAGTGCTCATGCGCGCCGCGATGCCCCAGGTGTCTACCTATATGCAGATACTGCTGCAACAGATGACAGCACCTTTACAGATGACAACTCTCTTGATAATAAGATTATGCTTGGCAAAATGGCCTCGCTAGGCTTTAAGATTAAGCATGGTTTTAGCTACCATGGTATTGCGATTAATTTAAATTGTGACCTGTCTTCATTTAACGCCATCAATCCTTGTGGCTATGCCGGCATGCAAATGTTGCGACTGTCTGATTTTGTAGCCATGCAGACAGATTCAGAGCAAACAAAGCCGGAGGCGCAGACCGAGCAGCAAATTAGCGATTCATTCAGCTATGAGACAGTCACTCAAAAACTTATTGATAACATCGCCAAGCGCCATGCTGGTCTGATTGAGTTGCGAGCTATCGCACCTAAGTAAGTTTTGAGTCCGTTTTTGCATAATCTTTTTTTGCATAATATCTTGCACGCTTAGACTTAAGCATTAAGAGAAAATTCAGTACAAACTTGCTATAATCGCATGCAGTACAAATCGGACGCAGCAACTATCCTTGCTGGATCCCTAGCTCAACCCCTTATTCAAACATTTAAAACAAAAGCAAATTGGAGCATTTTATGGCAGATTTTAACAAAATTTTGGACGCAGGCGACGTAGACGGCGGCATCATCAACGTAGTAGTAGAGATCCCAGCTGGTAGCAGCCATAAAATTGAGTGGAATCGCGAATTAGCAGTATTTGAGCTTGACCGTATTGACCCACAGATTTTTGCCAAACCTTGTAACTATGGTTTCATCCCACAAACACTTGACGAAGACGGCGATGAGCTTGACGTATTGCTACTGACTGAGCAGCCATTACCGACTGGTATTTTCTTAAAAGCAAAAGTCATCGGTGTAATGAAGTTTGTTGATGATGGCGAAGTAGATGACAAAATCGTTGTTGTACCTGCTGATGACCGTGACACGGGCAATGCTTACAACAGCTTAGAAGACCTACCAAAGCAGTTGATCAACCAGTTAGAGTTCCATTTCAGCCATTACAAAGACCTGAAAAAAGCTGGTACGACGGTTGTTGAATCTTGGGGCGATGTCGCAGAAGCGAAAGAAGTTATCAAAGAGTCTATCCAACGCTGGAAAGATCTATAATTATCAAATATTGGCAAAAATGCCAATAACGATAAATAATAAAATACCGCAGTCACCATGGTGGCCGCGGTATTTTTTTGCTTGAATATTGCTTATCTAACATGGTTATAATGAGCATATAACTCATTCGCACTTATACGCCGTAATAAGGACAATCATGTTTAACCCCGACCCTAGCGCAAAACCGGTCAATACCAAGTTGCCAAGAGACGTCATTATGATGGTCGAAAAAAACAACCTAGTAATGGCTATTAAAACTTTGGCGGCAGATGAAAACATCAGGATGGATGAAGCCAAAAGTAGGATTGATGCTTATGAGACCCAGCTAAAGGTAAAGCAACAACAGAAGCTCAATACTATAGCTAGTAAACAAGGCATTCCAAATCAAGCCATCAGCTTTGATAGAGAGCAAGAAGAAGACGAGCCTGGGCCATTGGTAAAAAATCGTGTTAAAACCACCAAACAAAGCCAAGGGTTTAAGGGGCTGCAAGATGGTGTCGATAGTCAGTTAAATGACTTAGGCTATAAGAAACCTCTACTACCTTATTGGCTAAAACGACTGCTCGTGATTGCTGTCTTGATGATAGGAATATTTTGGATATTGTGGCGAGTATTTGGTTAAGTGATTTAGCTAAATAAGAAACTGGCTCGACATATTCCCCATACAGCCACATACCGACTAGCTATAATTTAAGAATGTAGCTAGTCGGTATGCTAATTGAAAACCTGCCCTTGAATCCTTTCAATCGTCCATTAATCTCAAATCACTTAGAACAATCCTTTATATAAGAAGTAACAGCCTACGACGGTCAACAGTACCGCAAAGCATTTTTTTAACAACTGCGGCGATAATGCATGAGCGACTTTTGCGCCTAGCTTGGCGGTGAAAAAGCTCATGATGCTAATGCCTAAAAAAGCATAGATATGGACAAAGCCAATCGTATTGGGCACGTCGACTTGCGCTTGCATACCAAAGAACATAAACCCTAGCGCACCTGCAATGGCGATAGGTAAACCACAAGCGGCTGAGGTTCCAACGGCTTTTTGCATAACCACACCGTAACGCGTGAGGTAAGGTACGGTTAAGCTACCACCGCCAATCCCAAAAATAGCAGAAGCGATACCGATACCCGCCCCTGCTGCTAGCTGTTTAGGCTTTGAAGGCAAGGCTATATGGACATTGCTAGCATCGTTATTTGCTTTCTTTTTGCCACCCATAAACATTTTATAAGCGACCCAAAGCAAAAACACACCAACAATCAACTGAAGATATAATCCAGATATCTGTCCTGCGATCCCCGCCCCTAAAAAACAGCCTATTGCTAAGCCTGGCGTCAGATTTTTGAAAACAGGCCACATGACTGCGCCCTTTTTGTTATGCGCCATGAGCGAGCTTATGGATGTAACGATAATAGTCGCCAGTGAAGTACCCAAGGCCAAGTGCATAATACTGTCAGGACTGTAACCCATTTGCGTAAAGACAATAAATAGCAGTGGTACGATAATAGTCCCACCGCCCACTCCAAATAGCCCCGCAGCAAATCCTGCTAGCGCCCCTATTACTAAAAAAGTTATTAATTCCACAGGATAGTTACTTCTTATTTAGATTTAATGAGATGATAATTATAGTTAAATGACTGCTCAATATTGAACGAGCAATAGTCCATAGGCTTAGGTGTTGGATAATAGGTATTGGATTAAATAAGCTCCACTTGCCCAACTCTAGAATAGGCACGGTTAAAGTAAACCAACCCTTCATCAGTTCCGCCTTGTGGCTCAGCCTGATTGATGGCGACAACGCGGCACATAAAGACGCTATGCGTGCCGACTTCTTGAATTTGTTCAATCTCACAATCAAAGCTGACCAAGGCATCTTCTAACACAGGAGCGCCCGTCTGTAATTGTGTCCAAGAACCATATGCAAACCGTTCTTCTGAACACAGTTTAGAGGCAAAAGCATTGGACAGCTGCTCATGTTGCGCGCCTAACACATTGACACTTAAAATCTTGTTTTCCAGAAAGTAGCCATGTGACCGAGACGTTTGATTCATACAGACAAGCAAGGTCGGCGGTGTGTCTGTGACACTACATACTGCCGATGCTGTAAACCCATGTATGCCCGTTGTACCTGCTGTGGTCACCACATTGACCGCAGTCGTTAGCAAAGACATGGCATCTCTAAAGTCGGTCGCGTCAATCCTATCTTTAATCATTGCTTCAATCCTGAGAAACGTTAAAAAATAACGTTAAAAAATTGTGCTTCAATTTTAGTTTTGCAAAGGAAATTCTTTAAATAGAATTTCCTAAACGGCTAAACTCTAAGCAGTCAGTTCTTGACGAACGATTTGAGCACCAGCGCTTAATGCCGCGAGCTTACCACGTGCGACTTGGCGAGACAAAGGTGCCATGCCGCAGTTGGTCGCAGGATACAGCTTGTCAGCATCAACGAATTGTAGCGCTTTGCGTAGCGTATCGGCCACCTCTTCTGGTGTCTCGATAGTGTTGGTTGCCACATCAATGGCACCGACCATCACTTTTTTACCACGAATCAGTTCAATCAGATCCATAGGTACACGTGAGTTTTGACACTCCAGTGAGATGATATCGATTTTCGACTGTTGCAGTTTAGGGAACGCTTTTTCGTATTCGCGCCACTCTGAGCCCAGTGTCTTTTTCCAATCGGTATTGGCTTTGATGCCATAGCCGTAGCAAATGTGGACAGCTGTCTCACATTTTAGGCCTTCAATGGCGCGCTCTAAAGTCGCAATACCCCAGTCGTTCACATCATCAAAGAATACGTTAAATGCAGGCTCATCAAACTGGATAATATCGACGCCAGCCGCTTCTAATTCTTTCGCTTCCTGGTTCAGGATTTTAGCAAATTCCCAAGCCAATTTTTCACGGCTTTTATAATGACCGTCATATAACGTATCAATCATCGTCATCGGCCCTGGCAAAGCCCATTTGATTGGCTGATCGGTTTGCTGACGTAAAAACTTGGCATCATCAACGAACACGGACTTCGGGCGACTCACCACACCAACGACTGAGGGCACGCTCGCATCGTAGCGATTACGGATTTTGACCGTTTCACGCTTCTCAAAATCGACACCATCAAGGTGTTCAATGAACGTAGTCACAAAGTGCTGACGGGTCTGCTCGCCATCACTGACAATATCAATCCCTGCATGCTGCTGTTCTTGCAGTGATACACGTAGCGCATCTTGCTTGGCTTCAAGCAACTGCTCGCCCTCTAACGCCCAAGGTGACCAAATTTTCTCGGGTTCTGCTAGCCAAGAAGGTTTTGGTAAGCTGCCAGCGGTAGACGTCGGTAATAGTAGTTTCATACGATTTATCTTCTAGTTAATTTATTTTTTATTATGTTGATGGGTGATGCTCAGTTAAGCGGCTTGCTTCCTAGCCGTTTCTTTATCAGCAGCTTCTTTTTCAGCAGTATCGCCTGTTACATCATAGCTTGCAGCCCATTCCTCAAGGATTGCTTGATACGGCTTGATAAAGTGTGTCTCAGTAAATCTGCCTTGGGTCACTGCCATCTGACTGCGTTCGGCACGGTCATAGACCACTTGAGTCAATGAATAGTCTTGGTAATTCAGGCTAGGTTGATACACTTGTCCAGCGCTTGAGTTGGCATTGTAAATCTCAGGACGGTAGATCTTCTGAAAGGTCTCCATAGTACTTATCGCGCTGATAAGCTCAAGATCGGTGTAATCACTGAGCAAGTCCCCTGCAAAATAAAATGCTAATGGCGCGGCGCTTCCTTCAGGTTTAAAATAACGTACCGTTAAGCCCATTTTATGAAAATAGTCGTCGGTCAACGAGTATTCATCTTGCTTGTATTCAATGCCCAATACAGGATGCTGATTGACAGTACGGTAGTAAGTCTTGCTGGTTGACACACTCAGGCAAATCACAGGTTTTTTGTGAAAATGAGCGTTGTAAGCCTCTGAGTTCAATAAGTATTGAAACAACTTGCCATGTAACTCACCAAAATTATCTGGCGTTATGGATGCTAGGTTTTTGTCGCGATGCTCTGGTAACACAATACTAAAGTCATAATCACGCACGTAAGATGAGAAACTGTTGCCAACCATGCCGTCGATACGCTTGCTTTCTTTATGATCCACAATCGTTGTTTTTAGCGTTTCGATAATAGGAAACGTTTGACCATTGCCTTTAACATCCAGATCGACAGAGATGATATCAACTTCAACAGAATAACGATCTGCTGTCAGATTATCCCAATGCGCCAATGCATTGAATCGATTATTGATCATGGTTAACGTTTTGCGTAAGTTCTCTTCGCGGTGCTCGCCGCGTGCCAAATTTGCAAAGTTAGTCGTCAAACGCGTGCTATCTGCAGGCTGATAGTTTTCATCAAAACGAATGTGCTTAATTGAACAATTGAATTCTTTACTCATGGTGATCCGCTACCTTATTTATCTGAGATAAAACCAAATCTGTGTATGGGATGAATCATACCGAAATCTAAACATGAATAAAAACGATACAATTTAAACATAAGATGAATTTTATTCATCTTTCTTGGAATTAAGGATACGTAGGAAATTTAACAGCGGAAGTTTTAAGGGTTCATTTAACGTATAACTAAGCCTTTCACACACTGGCGGCGAAGAAGGCTTTTATACTGCTTAAGAGTGTTTGAGGCATAAAAAAAGGATACCGTAGTATCCTTTTTATTCAAATTCGAGCCTGATAACACATCGATTCTAGTGATGCTCACCAGGAAGAATTTTGGCAAAAGCGCGCTGAGCAAGGTTAGGCTTGCTATCAGTCGTTTGTGCAGCAGTCGAACTTGGGAAAATGCGATAACCAATGGACTGGACACCAACGTTAAAGGCTGGTACTAGTGAATAAGTCGCCGATGCAAATTTGCCCATATTACTAGCAATGCTATTTGGCTTATGAACGATGGCTTTTGCGACCATCATCGCTGCTTCATCAGGCATCAGTGCTGGCATATAACGATATAGCTTGGTTGGCGCAATCATCGGGGTACGTACAAGTGGCATAAAAATATTGGTCACTTTGATGTTATCGCCTTTGACTTCAGCAGCCAAACAGCGACTAAATGCATCTAAGGCCGCCTTTGACGCGACATACGCTGAAAAACGAGGGCTGTTTGCCAATACCCCAATCGAGGATATGTTCACGATTTGACCAGTTTGGCGACCAATCATCGTTGGCAAGAAACCAAGAATAATTTTGACCGCGCCAAAATAATTAATCTCCATGGTACGTTCAAAGTCATGAAAACGGTTGACCGACTCATGTACTGATCGGCGAATCGAACGTCCTGCATTGTTGACTAGTACATCAACATGCTTAAAGTCAGCCAAAATCTTTTCACTGGTTTTTTCAATCTCATCCATATTGGTCAGATCGCATGGATAGTAACTGGCCGCGCCGCCAAGTGTTTCAATATTTTCTTTGACCATTTTTAGCTTATCTTCAGTACGGGCCAGCAAAATAACATGCGCACCACATTCACTGAGCAAAAAAGCCGTACGCTCACCGATACCACTTGAAGCGCCTGTAATGATAATATTCTTGCCTTTGACGGCTTTGGTGATTGCTTTTTTCGAGAGATTGGCCATAAAAAGTCCTTTTCGTTTATTCTATAGTTATTGGTATTCGGTTATAGCATAGCAAAAAAATGTCGTATGGAGTGAACAAAACCATAGTGGGCGTTAGCTAACGGGACTTTTACAAATTTCGTCGTTGACATAAATATTTATAAAGATATTTTTAGCTTATTGTTAAGTCCTAAGTGTTAAATGCTAAGCTTTTTTTTGATCAATTATAAGGAGTACCTGCTTTGATAGACACACTAACTCACTATATTGACTTAATTGCCAAAATGATCGAAGTCATTGGCGTCCTCATTATGTTTTTCGGGCTATTTCTTGCTTTATATAGAGCTTTTCGAGCGTCTGGTCATTTCAATAATGATATTTATGTTGAAATCAGACAGACCGTAGGCAAGTCTATATTGTTAGGATTAGAGGTACTAATCGCCGCTGATATCGTGGCTACTGTCGTTACCGAGCCATCGCTACGCAGCGTACTGGTGCTAGGTTTTATCGTACTGATTCGAACCTTTTTAAGCTTATCGTTACAGGTTGAATTAGAAGGTCGATTTCCTTGGCAAAATAGAAAACCTGCGCCTGATAAACCGTCTGATACTGACAATCATACTGTGCCAATTGATAAAACATAGCTGTTGGACAAAAATGCCATCAAGAAACGATGCATAGAAATGATTAGCACTGATTTATAAAATAATATTTAAGCGATTACTATTCGTGCGCCTGCAAGAAAGTCTCGACCACTTTAAATTGTCCAGCCGTGCTTTCTTCACCATACATCGCCTGTCTAAAGGCGTTAGAGTTTGGAATACCTGTCGTATACCATGCAATATGTTTGCGAGCGATACGGCAGCCTGAGTACTCCCCGTAGAAATCATAAAGCTCTTGCAAATGGGCCAGTACGATCTCTTTTATTTCACTAACGCTCGGTGCCTCTAGACGCTCGCCAGTACGCAAAAAGTGCTCAATATCACGAAATATCCACGGCTGCCCTTGTGCAGCACGCCCAATCATCACCGCATCACAGCCTGTCATCTCATAGACGTGTTGGGCTTTTTGTGCGCTATCGATATCACCATTAGCAATGACAGGAATGCTAATACTTTCTTTGACTTCGCGTATTAGCTCGTAGCGTGCATTGCCTGTATACATGTCTTCACGCGTACGGCCATGAATAGCAATCGCTGCAATACCTGCCTGCTCAGCACGCTTGGCGACTCGTAAGATATTTTCACGACCGTTTTCAAAACCTAGACGTGTCTTTAGCGTGACAGGTGCATCAACGGCATTAACCGTTGCATCGAGCAATCGCGCGACCAGATCTTCGTCTTGCAACAATGCAGAGCCTGCCAGCTTACGACAGACCTTCTTGGCCGGACAGCCCATATTGATATCGATAATCTGTGCGCCATTATCAATTTGATAGCGAGCCGCTTCAGCCAATTTATCCGGCTCAGCACCTGCTATCTGTGCCGAAATAGGCGCAATTTCGTTGTCAAAATTGGCACGGTACAAGGATTTTTTGCGCGCATAAAGGGCCGTATCAGCGATGATCATTTCACTGACCGCATGACCTGCGCCAAATGACTTGCACAGTCGGCGAAAGGGGTTGTCCGTCACGCCTGCCATTGGTGCGACCATCAAACGATTTTCAATCGTCAGGCCACCTATATTCAATGGCTGCAACAATGGATGGTCAGACACTAGCACAGATGTGGGTACAACAGGAAAGTCTATAGACATAAGAAAACGGCTTGCAGTTGATTGAAGTAAGTCAATGAAAACAAGCCGTTATTCTAAGGATTCGTGCACATAATGCAAGCTATTCACGTGAATAACTTGCATACATGATGTTTGATTTCAAACAATTACTCTAATTATTTATCAAGCACACTGCCCTGCTCTAGCGTGATGTCATCATCATGCTCTTGCATACGCCACGGTAGACTATCAGGCGATACATTGAGGAAATGTAAATACTTCTCAAACTGATCAATGATGTCATTAATCACTGATTCAGATTTGTAGCCGTATAAGTCATAGGTCTGACCACCACGGCGTAGATACACCTCAGCGCGATGATGGTGCTCTTGTGGCAAGGTATCTGCGCTGTCTTCAGTATAATAATCAGGCGCATCATGTTCAGATAAGCGAACTTCATACCAAAACTCGACATCGTCACCGCGCTGTAGCTCTAATACGGCTCGGTTATTGACCGCGTCATAGTTGACCTCAGTCGTCCAGCCAGTTTCTGCAAATTTGGACGACACCTCCATCATCGAAGGCATAACCACTTCTTTGATATAGCTAAGAACCTTTTCACGCGTTGGCTTATCGGTCATATAATCAATACGCTCGCGCCATGCAGACGGTTTGAGTAAATGCGGCGGCAGTCTGTTGTCATTACCGAGGCTCTGATTACGATGTCCTTCGATACGCAGCGCACGCCACATACCAAACATAGAGATCAGAATAATAATGGCAAAAGGTAATGCACTAACGATAGCTGCTGTTTGTAGGGCTTCTAAACCACCTGCAAGTAGCAATACTGCTGCGACAGCACCTTCAGTCACTACCCAAAAGCTACGCTGCCACCATGGTGTATCACTGCGACCACCTGCCGCTAGCGAGTCGATTACCAATGAGCCAGAATCCGATGACGTCACAAAAAAGGTAATAATCAATAAAATGGTCAACGACGACACAAATTCAGTAAACGGTAGATTCTCTAACAGTTTAAACAAAGCAATTGCTTGGTTATTTTGTACTTCACTGATTAATGAGGTATAACCATCGACCATAATCATATGTAACGCGGTATCGCCAAACACCGAAAACCAAAAGAATGTAAAGAAGGTCGGTACCAACATCACACCCAATACGAACTCACGAATAGTACGACCACGGCTAATCTTGGCGATAAACAGACCTACAAAAGGTGCCCATGCAATCGTCCATGCAAAAATAAATAAAGTCCAGCTGCCGATCCAATTGCTATTCTCGTATGCCTGCAAGCTAAAGGTACGTTCAACGATATTACCCAAATAGCTACCCGTATTTTCCATAAAGGCGTTCAAGATAAAAATGGTCGGACCGACAACGAATACGAACAGCATCAACGCAGTTGCTAATAGCATATTTAAAATAGATAAGCGTTTTACACCCTTATCCATACCTGCCAATACCGATACCAATGCCGCGGCTGTCACCAAGGCAATGGCAATCACCTGTACGGTCGTATTCACTGGAATAATATCTGGCAATAGATAATTGAGTCCCGCATTAATTTGCGACACCGACAAGCCAAGACTGGTAGCAATACCAAACATCGTACCTAATATCGCAAACACATCAACCGTATGACCAATAGGGCCATGAATCCTGTCACCAATAATCGGGTACAGCGTCGAGCGTATTGATAGTGGTAGACCATGACGAAACGCAAAATAAGCTAGTGATAAACCAACCACACCATAAATTGCCCAAATATGAAAACCCCAATGAAAATACGCAATTTGCATCGCTTCTTTTGCCGCGGCGATAGTTTGCGGATCCGACATTGGCGGACTAGAAAAGTGCATCACTGGTTCCGCTACCCCATAAAACAGTAGTGCAATCCCGTAACCTGCCGAAAACAGCATGGCAAACCATTCAAGGAATCCGTACTCCGCCTCAGCATGATCAGGGCCTAGCTTGATACTGCCATAAGACGAAAACGCCAGTACAATAATGAACATCAAAAACAGTGCCACTGCCAGCATATAAAACCAGCCGAATGTCTCAGTCGTAAAACTAAGCACATCACTAAACAGAGCACCCGCTGCTTCAGGATTAATAGCCGTACCAATGACCAATAGCAGCATAATAATTGCTGCAGGTACAAAGACTGGTAATAAAATAGTCGAACGAGGTAATTTACTCATGAAAGATAATATCCTCAAAAGTTGACGATGCCTTTTTATGAAAATTTTTAATTAAGGCAAAGATTAGAAAATGTGTGTGAATGGTTATAATAATTATCACACTCTTTTCCAAAACCCTAGACAAGCGTTCAACTCGTAACATGACTTTAACGAATGTTACATGACTATTACCAAGAAAATAAAAAAGGCAGCTTGCTAGCTGCCTTTTGATTGTATATGTATTTTTTTAGTGATTTATAATCTATAAATGCTCGCTAATTCGTAAATACCAATATTTTTTTTACCTAAACAGAAGCAATCTGTTTCCTAACTAGGCATCAATCACTGCAGCCAACTTCTGCGCAATATTTGCCAAATCATTACTATCGGCTTGGGTTACTGCATGACGACCCAATTCATGAATGCTTGATGGAATGAGGTGCACATGATAATGAAAAACCGTTTGACCTGCTTGT
This sequence comes from Psychrobacter sp. APC 3279, assembly GCF_030407795.1. NCBI lineage: Bacteria > Pseudomonadati > Pseudomonadota > Gammaproteobacteria > Moraxellales > Moraxellaceae > Psychrobacter > Psychrobacter sp. APC 3279. The sequence continues at coordinate 98,965 of NZ_JASDCR010000008.1, forward strand.
GAGCCATTCAACTGCATTTGGATAACGCCTTCACGCTCAAACACTTGACGCTGGGCTTGCATAACTTTCTTAGACGTCATTAATACCGCAGCGGCATACTCTGGCTCAAGATCGGCCAAATCTACCGCTTTTTGCTTCGGTATCACCAATACGTGGCCTTCTGCTTGCGGCATGATATCCATAAAAGCGAGCGTTTTATCATCTTCATATACTTTATGATACGGAATATCACCATCTAGCATTTTGGCAAAAATGTTATTGTCGTCATAAGTAGTCTGTTGATTCAATTCAGTCATTATTTCTTCCTTTAAGGGTTTTATTATTAGTTGATTAATAGCTTAATAGCTATTCAAAATAGATAAAAGTGTCTGTCATATAGTGGACGAAATATAGTTTTAGTACAAGTCAGCAATGTGAGTTCAAAGCGAACGAACCTCTAATAACTGAACCTTTTTACAAACTTCAAAAAGATATTTTTCCAAAAAATGAGCCATCCATAAAAAAATCGGATACCAAAAACGATAAATAGGTATAAAACGTTGATATATAAATTATCAAACCATGCCTCTTGATCTATTAGTCCTAAAGTGAACCAGTTTGCATTAGTCAAAAATCCCCATGTACCAATCGCCATAAAAAAAGCAAAGATAAGTGACCAAGCGCAGCTACGTAAAAAAGACATGACACTGCGAATATTTCTAGGATCAATCTGCTGCATTCCCATCCATTTCAATGGCTTCCACAATACGATCGACAATGCCGCTAAGATAGGAACAAACATCATCACTCGAATAAAATGGTAAAACATTGCGGCATCACCAAATGGAGAAGCCAAAAATGCCCATTCATCTCCAAAATATTCTTTCAATACTGTGTCATTGTGACCATCATCGAACCATAAATTAAAAATCTGTCTGTCTTCGCTAATTGGAGGCATCGATAGGTTATTATGTACCCAACCAATGCAAGCATTGACCCAGTCAGGCTGCCACACTAGGCTCAGATCCCTTATCCAGCAGCGGGTATACAATATATCGAAGAGTATGAATGCAAATAAAAATGCCAGTGATAGCGTTTCTAGTCGGTTAGGTGGCAACTTGCCATTGCTAGTAATCTGCTTATGTACCTGCTCTCTTTGCCCAATATCCTCTATGCTGTCTAGCGTTTCATACACTTTGGCAATGGCTTGAAACAATTGGCCATGACGCCCTTTTATCAAAAAATACCAAAATTTGGGGATGCTTAATGCGACACATAGGATTAAAAACCATACCGTATTAAATGCTAGATTCTGCATATCGTTGAATACAGGTATGCGTATACCAATAGAAAACAAACCAACGAAAAACCAAAATAGGCATATGAGTAAGTAGTAGAAGAGGTACTCTTCATAGAGACGATTTGATGTTATCCATTCTTGGATAGATTCATTATCGGAGAACTTTTTCATTAATTCCTTTGCTTATATTTCCATCTAAATTATCGACTATATTTTAGATTATTTTAATAGACAAAATACGATTAATTTATAATAAGTCATTCAACTAAAGATATTATTTTATACGTATAAACTACCATCTCATCTCACTAATTTATTGGCGAGTCATGCCCTTAAAATGTTATATTAACCCTCTATTTTAATAACGCTATGTTTATGGATTTGCCTACTTTGCCAACTCAACCAGATATGGATAATACTGCTGTAACCCTTGATAATCAGGAAGAACACTCTGATATTGAGAGGGAAAGTGGTACTCAAACTATCGATCCAAACGCTATCATATTAGCAGAAGCATTGACTGATAAAGCCATCAGCTGGCAGATACACAATTGTAAAATTATAAAGAAGACTGTCACGCAAGATTTGCCACTGCCTTTTTTGTATCACTATGACAGTTTAGATGATGCGATCAAACAGACGCACCCGCTTACTCCTGAGCTACTGCTTCAATTCAATAAACCCATGTCAGCTCATGAGGCTGCCAAGTTAATTGGTATTGACGATGAGCTGCTGACCAGTCCTTGGCATGTGAAAATTATCGGCTCGTTGGTGGTATTTAGTGAGGCATTGCAATTGGCCGTACGCCTACACTGGACCAATACAGGTAAAGAGACGCAGCAGGTATATACCAAGGATGCCGCCGACGCTATTATTGCCGCTTTTAAAGATTGGCAGTTTTTTGGTCGTGTAGACGTCCTTTATAAAAATAATAAGCAGATACTAATTAGTATTGACGAGCTAAACCCTGATACGCAAGCACTACCTGCCGAGTCACTGTTGACGATTGAAGCTAGCGGCGATTACCAACAGCTACTGGCTACTCATGCGCTTGCAGCCATTGTGAAATTAGAAGCAGACAAAGCTGATCTTCCTTGGTTTGATAAAGCCATATTAGAACGTATTGAGTAGCTATTTTGAATAACGGTTTTTTCGCTCATCGCTTATGATTATTAATTCACTGTTATTAGCATATTGTTTTTAATTATTCATATCTAATGGTATGGTAACGAATTAGTATTATTCACTAGTACTCACTCTCTATAAAAAGCACACTATCCCTATTAAAACTAAGGGTGCACATTTTAACAACCCCGCCTATTTGTAAGGAATATCACATGGATTATCGCTCAAAAACTTCTACCGGCGGTCGTAATATGGCAGGCGCGCGCGCATTATGGCGTGCAACCGGCATGACTGACGGCGACTTTGGCAAGCCAATCATTGCGATTGCTAACTCTTTTACCCAGTTTGTACCCGGCCATGTGCATCTAAAAGACCTTGGACAGCTGGTCGCCCGTGAGATTGAGCAAGCAGGCGGCGTTGCCAAAGAGTTTAATACCATTGCGGTCGATGATGGTATTGCGATGGGCCATAGCGGTATGTTGTACTCGCTACCAAGCCGTGATTTGATCGCTGATTCTGTCGAGTATATGGTCAATGCCCACTGTGCAGATGCGCTAGTTTGTATTTCTAACTGTGACAAAATCACTCCGGGTATGTTGATGGCCGCCATGCGCCTTAACATTCCAGTGGTGTTTATCTCAGGTGGCCCAATGGAAGCGGGCAAAATCTTAGCCAGTACCGTTGGTAAGAGCCACAATACCGATAGTAGTGACAGCAGTGCTGTTCGCAAACTTGACCTAGTCGATGCAATGATGGACGCGGCTGATGATAGCATCAGTGATGAAGACGTCGCCGCTATCGAAGCTTCAGCCTGCCCTACTTGTGGTTCGTGCTCTGGTATGTTTACAGCCAACTCGATGAACTGCTTGACCGAAGCTTTAGGCTTAGCTTTACCAGGTAATGGCTCACTGCTAGCTACTCATTCATTACGCCGCGAGCTATTCTTAGAAGCGGGTCGTACCATTGTGTCGCTTGCTAAACGTCGTTATGAGCAAGATGATGACTCTGTACTACCACGCTCTATCGCTACCAAAGCCGCTTTTGAAAATGCCATGAGCTTAGATATCGCTATGGGCGGCTCAACCAATACCATCTTGCATCTACTTGCTGCGGCCAATGAAGCAGAGATCGATTTTAAGATGGCTGATATTGACCGTTTAAGTCGCGGTGTACCTTGTCTGGCAAAAGTAGCCCCTGCCTCACAGAAATACCATATGGAAGATGTGCATCGTGCTGGCGGTGTCTTTGCATTACTCGCTGAGCTTGATCGCGCTGAGTTATTAAAGACTGACGTGCCGACTATTCATAGTGCAACGATGAAAGAAGCAATCGACAAGTGGGACATCATGAACCCTGATAATCATGAAGCTCGCGCACGCTTCCTTGCAGCACCTGGTGGCGTACGTACCACAGAAGCGTTTTCACAATCAAAAGAGTGGTCAAACCTCGACGTCAACCGTGAGTCAGGCTGTATCCGTAGTGCCAAACACGCCTACTCTACAGATGGCGGCTTAGCCGTACTATATGGCAATATCGCCGAGCGAGGCTGCGTGGTCAAAACCGCAGGCGTCGACGAAAGCATCTTAACCTTTACTGGTCGCGCACGTCTATTTGAATCACAAGACGATGCGGTTGCTGCGGTACTGGCTGACCAAATTGTTGCAGGCGATGTCGTCATCATTCGCTACGAAGGCCCTAAAGGCGGCCCTGGTATGCAAGAAATGCTTTATCCAACGACTTATCTCAAGTCAAAAGGATTGGGTAAAGAATGCGCCCTACTGACTGATGGTCGTTTCTCTGGTGGTACATCAGGTCTATCAATTGGTCATGCTAGCCCAGAAGCTGCTGAAGGCGGTGCGATTGGTTTGGTTGAAGAAGGCGATAGTATTCATATCGATATCCCAAATCGTACCATCAACATGCAAGTAAGCGATGCAGACTTAGCTGCTCGCCGAGAAGCTATGGAAGCGCGTGGTCGTGATGCATGGAAGCCTGTCAACCGTGATCGTCATGTCTCGCCAGCATTACGTGCTTATGCGGCTATGACTACCAGCGCTGATACTGGTGCCGTACGTGACGTGAGTCAAGTGGAGCGCTAGTCTGTAAGCTATCAATGCTCCAGACATACTGATAAAAACATATTAAGCCTGCGCAATGCAGGCTTTTTTTTCACCAAAAAACAACGTAGCTGTCGTTTTGATAACTATTTTTTGCGGTAATTATTTTATTTTGACGTCATGATAAAGAGTATCAGTGACTGACTATCAACTATTGCTGTTAATTGTCATCAATATATAGAATTACCCTCATAAAATCGACCCTTAAAACATAACGACGTGCGTAAACCTTATGATTGAAAAATATAACTTATTCTTATTAATCTGCGGGATTGCCTTTTTACTAGGGGCATTGTTTCCTGTTATTTTTAAGCGCACCTCTATCTCATTACCGATGCTCCAAGTCAGCTTCGGTCTGATGATGGGCTACTGGTGGACGTCTTTATCCTTTTTAGACCCACTTGATAACGGTTTACTCATCGAAAAACTGACTGAGATTGTTGTATTGGTCTCATTGGTTGGTGCTGGTATTAAAATCGATACAGAGTTGTCTTGGCGATTGTGGCGCCCAACAGTAAGACTGCTACTTATCACCATGCCTATTGGTATTTTTGCGATGGCAGTCTTGGGGTATTACGCGTTTGGTTTGAGCCTTGGTGCAGCTATTTTATTAGGTGCAGTGTTAGCGCCTACTGATCCCGTGTTAGCTTCGAGCATTCAGGTGGGACCTCCCAATACAGGAGGAGAAGACACACCGCGTTTTACCTTAACGTCAGAGGCCGGGTTGAACGATGGTCTGGCTTTTCCATTTGTGTATCTAGCGATTAAAATTGCGGAAGCATTCAATGAAGGCAAAGCCTTTACTTACGAGATGCTATGGTCGTGGTTTACTCATGACGTTTTGTGGAAGATTGGCGCAGGTGTAGTGGTAGGTGTGTTGGTTGGTAAAATATTGGCCAAAGTCGTGTTTTCTAAACATACCCGTGAGACTACCATCTCGCAAGGCTATGTGGTTATTGCATTGACGCTACTAGCCTATGGACTTGCAGAGTATGTACACAGTTATGGCTTTATCGCTGTATTCGTGGCCGCATTTGCGTTTCGTCGCTCAGAGTGTGAGCATACTTATCATCAAAAACTGCATGATTTCGCTGAGCAATCAGAAGGCTTACTGATGTCATTGGTGCTAGTTATCTTTGGTATGTTCCTAGGTCAAGGGCTGCAGGCAGGTGTCGAGTTGACATGGCGCGTCTATATCGTCAGCTTTACCTTCCTATTACTTATACGTCCAATCGGTGGATTTATTGCCTTATCAGGATTGAACCTACCCCATACCGAGAAATACGCGATATCGGCTTTGGGTATTCGCGGTATTGGTACTTTGTATTATCTGTCCTATGCGCTCAATCAAGGATTCTTCGCGGATGAAGATGCGCTTAAATTGTGGATTGTCTGTTCGATTGTTATTTTGACTTCTATCTTTATCCATGGTCTTAGCGCATCAAGATTGCTTAAAATGACACCAAACAAGCAGCATTAAAATTAATGCTGCTTATATTTGAAACAGAATCAATTCGCGATTAAAACTAGCATAATTAAAGCATCTCTTCTACCCAGCTTAAGACGGCTTCTGTCAGTGCAAACTGACGAACGTCATTGAGCATGGTGGTATCAAAATTGTGAATAAAAGCAAATGACAATTGGCGCTTAGGGTCGCACCAAGCAACCGAACCGTTATATCCCATATGCCCAAATCCTGATAATGCAGGACTCATCCTCTTATCCGTATCATCGTTGTTAGCATATAAGCTGAATAATCTATGGTAGCCCAATCGCCATTTCATAGCCGCTGGCATAACCGCATCTAAACCCTCAACCTGCGGAGTAGATAACTGCTCAAAAGTAGCACTATCAATCAGCGTTTTCCCTCGCCATACACCGCCATTAGCGAGCATTGCATAAATCGTTGCCAGTGCTTTAGCGGAAGCGACACCATTTGCCGCTGGAATGACCGCCTGTAATGTTTGACGCTTATGATAATCAAGGGCATGTTTGCCAGCAGGTATCAGCGCCGCCTTATAGTTTTTTAGATTGAGCTGACTGGTATTGAAATATAAGCTATTAATACGCGCAGTATTTAAGATAGGCTGTGCGTTATCAGTATCAGAGCTATCTAGCTTTTCATCAAGGCTGTCATCAAGGCTACTTTGCGTCTCAGCTGCACGCTTGTCGTTTATCATTTTCTGCTGCCAGCAATGATAACTAGGTAAGCTTGCATAAGTACGTAAAGTCTCTTTAGAGTCTACTTTTAAGGTTGGTTTTTGACGTCTCGATTTTAATTGAGCACTCGTATCCTCTGATTCTTCAAAATTTTTGGCCAATTTTGCTACCTGATCTACTTTACTATCCGGCACACCAAAATAGCAGCTGTCGGCGATACCCAGAGGCTTCGTTAGATACTGGCGCAGTGCTTCAGCAAACGATAGATTCGTGACTGCCTCTACTAAGCCGCCCAATATCCAACCATAGACCAATGCACTATAGGCGCTGTCATATTTGGTCGCATCTTCGGGAGAGGTAATGGGCATCGCTGCAATGTGGCGCAGCATCGTACCCCAATCAAGCACCATCTCGCTATCGACATCGATACTTTGAATCGAAAACAAATCAGCTTGATGTGACATGACTTGTCGCAACGTAGTTTGGTCTTTGCCGCTTGCAGCAAATTCTGGCCAGTAATAGGCAATAGGTTTGTCATATTCAAGCAGCTGCTGCGAAACCAGTACATGAACCAACGTTGCCAATACCCCTTTACCGGTAGAGAAATTAATGGCCAACGTATCGGGCTGCCACGGCATATCAGGACGCGCCATACCTGTACTGGCTTGCGCAATACACTGACCTGCTTGATACACGACCACAGCCCCGCCAGCAGGTGCATCATCAAGCTGCAACCTTGTCAGTAATTGCTGTAAACTTTTTTGTAAGTCAACGTTTATAGATGTATTAGAATTTTCTGTATTATGATCCATTATTATTACCTTGCTCCAGTGATATGAATTATTGTATTTTTAAGATGATAGTAATACACAAGCTATATAAAATATTCGAACCAGTATAAATGAATTATGAGCCAATAAAAAAGGCCACCCATTGGTCGCCTTTTTTATTATTTGTTTCAATGATATTTTTAAAGTTTACTAACGTCTAAACGTTTAAGACAGCACTAATATTCAATGCCACAAATCTAGTTAACGCGGTACTAGCAAACGATTATGAACTTCTTGTTCAAGCTTGGTCAAACCATGACTGCGACCACGTTCCATAGCCGTATCCATCTTACGTCCACGTAACCATCCTGCCCGCAGCGCTATTGCAGCTCCTACTCTATTACCCGACCCACAGTGCATAGCGATTTTTTTGCCATGGTGCTGGCGCAATACATTATCAAATGCCAATATCTTAAGCTGCTTTAGCTCTTTAGCACCGCTGATAGGCAGCTGTTCGTAGTGCATACCTGCTTGCTCAACTGCTGATGCCTCATCAAAGCTTAACTCGTCATCAGGCTGCAAGTTGATGACCAGCTCGACGCCCGATTTCGCTAAAGCCGCAACTTTTTCGTCATCTAATGCACCGCACACGATAGTGTTTGCATCTGGACGAAAATAAGGCTCAAAGATATCGGCCAAATCAACGCCATTATCGGCACTAATATAGATGTTAGCGCCGCTATCATTAGCGGCGACCGTATCGGTTGCTATCGAGCTATCTGTTTGATCTACGTCTATCGCGTTTTCTTCTGAAGGCATGTTTTGTGAAGTCATAATAATAAAGATGTACGTTAAATATGGCTGTTAAAATAGAAGCTTTAAGATGCTTATGCTACTTGCTGTCGCTCTTTAGGGTTACAACACCCGCCAAATGCGGTTTATTGTTTTTAGAGCTATACAGTCCAAACTCACAAGTATCATCTACAGTTGTAAGCTGGGCTACTGGCTCAGCAATCAGCTCTACTTCAGCTGGCAAAAAGATAGGCAGCTTAAATGAAACGTCAATTGTGTAAGCATCAGGCAAGTCACCCATTAGAGCAAGGCACTTAGCCTTTGACCACATACCGTGTGCAATCGCTTTAGGAAAACCAAACGCACGTGCTGATAGTGGATGCAAATGAATTAAGTTAAAATCGCCTGAGACAAATGCATAACGACGACCGATATCTTCTGGCACTTCAAAAATGCTATGAACACCTTCTTCGTTTACTTCAGGCTTGACCATGACCGGACGCGGCGCGCTCTTTTTATCTTTACTGCTAGGTTTTTTGCTACGTGATAAATAAGTCGACGTGCCTTCCCAGATGACTTCATCTTCTGACTTTACAATAGTGACAAAGTCAAACTGCTGACCTTGGGCATGATCGCGCAGGTTATCAAAAGTGACCGACATTGCTACCGTTTCACGCTCTCCAATCGGACGATACTGGGTGACGCTATTATCGACATGGACAAGACCTAACATAGCAAATGGGAATGGCTCTTTGACCATCATGTTCATCTGCAGCGTCTGTGACAATACCGAAAAGTAAGTCGCTGGCACTTTCCCATCATCAGCAAAACCGCAAATTTTGCGATAGTCGTCTAGGTTTTCTTGATCGATATGCAAGTCATCTACATAGTAAGTAGATTGTGGCAACTGGTCTCTACTGACTTTGCCACCATTACCGATAGGCAATAAGCTTTTGACAATATTTGCATAAGTGGTGTGCGCTTTTGGCAACGCATCATAATGTTTGTCTGACATAAGTACATCCTAAGTGTGGCTTGAACAAGTTCTTTAACGTATATAAAGACAATCTGCAGTCATTGACTAAAGCCTACTATTAAATCATCTAATAAGCATTAAATTTAATCAACCTCATGAGTATCTTTAATAGCAAAAAATAGTTTGGCTATTGGTTCTTGTGTTTTTATCATAAAAAAGCCACCCTTGGGCAGCTTTATTACACTTTATCAGAGATTATTTCGTAAGCATATGTGATACAAACGAGAAATAATAGCTCATATGATACAACTACTGTCTCTATCTGTACCTTGTTTCTCACATATACTTATTAATTAATCAACATTATGCACCAAGTAAGCTTTGACCACAGACGCGAACCGTGTTGCCATTTAGACCGCCAGACGCAGGTGACGCGAACCATGCGATAGTCTCAGCCACATCTACTGGCAGGCCACCTTGGCTCATTGAGTTCATGCGGCGACCAGCTTCACGAATAGCAAATGGAATGGCTTCTGTCATTTGGGTTTCGATGAAACCAGGAGCGACTGCATTGATCGTCATGCCTTTAGCATTGTCTTCTAATTGCTTGGCAGTTGCGTTAACCAAACCAATTACCCCAGCTTTCGAAGTGGCATAGTTGGTCTGACCCATGTTGCCCGCGATACCTGAAATTGATGACACACATACGATACGTGCGTTTTCTTTCAACACATCGTTATCTAACAAGTAGCGGTTCAATCTAGCGATACTGCCCAAGTTGATATCAATGACCATGTTCCACTTTTTCTCATCCATCTTAGCCAACGTCTTATCGCGAGTCACGCCAGCATTATGGATGATTGAATCTAGACCACCACGTTTTTGAGCAGCGTCAGCGATTTCTGCACCAGCATCTTCACTAGTGATATCTACTGTCAAAGCAGAACCACTGATTTCGCTAGCAACTTTTTGTAGGTCAGCTTGCTGCTGTGGTACATCTAGACAGATAACATGCGCCCCTTCACGAGCCAATACACGAGCGATAGCTTCGCCAATACCGCGACTTGCGCCAGTCACTAGCATAGTTTTGCCGCCCAAAGGCTGGTTCCAGTCAACATCGACTGAGCTGCCTTTACTGACACGTACTACTTGTCCTGATACATAAGCTGAACGAGCTGAGGTAAAAAAGCGTAAGGTTGAATCTAGGTTTTGCTCTGCGCCTTCTTCAACATAAATCAGCTGCGCTGTGATACCGCGCTTCAACTCTTTACCCACTGACTTCACAAAACCCTCAAGCGAGCGTTGAGCCATTGCTGTTTCAATATCAGTGATGTTCTCTGGCGTACGACCAACCACAACCACACGGCCTGATTTTTCTACGCGGCGTGCAACTGTATGGAAAAACTCATAAAGCTCTTTTAGCTGTTCAGCATTGCTGATATTACTGGCATCAAAAAGTAGTACTTTGAATTGATCATCGCTGCCCGTGTTGGCTTTTGCCTCTACGCCTGCATCAGCAAGTGCGTCTTTGATATCATCGCTGCTATTCACATATACTTCGGCATGGACGTCTGACAGGATACGGGCAACAGACTCACTGACACTCTTATCATCACCAGTAGCACGGCCAACCAATACACTACCACGCACTAGACGCTCGCCGCTTTCGAAACGATCAAGCGTCGTTGGCATTGGCAAACCTAAATTTTTTGCTACCTTTTTGCCAATAGAAGATTGAACAAAATCACCGTAACGGTCTGACATAATATAATCCTTATAATTAATGATTCGTATAATAATAAAAAATGCAATGAATCTATTATATAGAGACATCGTAATTATTTAAATTTAGTAAATCGCCTCAAAACTAGCCTAACTATACACTTCCCTTATAAACAAGTCCAAAAACAGATAATGTCTACAACAATCTGTAAACAAGTCAGTATACAAGCCAGTCGTTTTTAGCAGCGTTAAGCGCTACTATAACATGTTAAAATCTGACCTATAGGTTATGGCATACTTAATTATTGATAACAATATATTATCAAACGTACTGTTATGCAATGCTAATATTTCTTACTAGCCAGTCTATTAGAGCGATGCGTCATGGTCATGAATCTACTACCGACCTCATACAAGCGTCACATAGTTTGCTAAAGAGATACATTAAGTGAATAAAAAACGCCTTATGATAAACAGCTGTATTGCGTAATAAATGATAATATTTGCTTGTATAAAATAACTTAACTATTTTTTATTGTTACCTATCACTTTTTACTTCTACCCATACTTTTTAAGGATAATATTATGAGTAATAAAAACAATCATCCAGATAGCCCTGTTGTTGAAAGTACAGTTGTTAAAGCAACGGATACAAAATCAGATACAGCAAAAAAAGAAACCGCTGCAAAAAACACCTCGACTAAAGACACTAACGCTAAAGAAACTGCTAGCAAAAAAGCGGTCGATGAAAAAGTAGAAACCGCTGCTGCCAAAAAATCTGCTCCAGCTAAAAAAGCCAGCGAAACCAAACCAGCTTCAAACCTAAACCGTGTTGCTATTTTAGGTGGTAACCGTATCCCATTCGCGCGCTCAAATGGATCATACGCTGATGTTAGCAACACAGACATGCTAACAGCTGCATTGGACGGCTTGGTTGAGCGTTATAACCTGCAAGGCGAAACCGTAGGTGAAGTGGTATCTGGCGCAGTCATGAAACTTAGCCGTGATATCAACCTTACTCGTGAAGCGACATTGAATACCGCGCTGAACCCGCATACGCCAACTTATGATATCTCACAAGCTTGCGGTACTGGCTTACAAGCGACCTTTGCTTCTGCTAACAAGATTGCACTTGGTCTGATCGATTCGGCAATCACTGGCGGTGTAGATACTACTTCTGACGCTCCTATTGCTGTCGGCGATGGCTTGCGTAAAGTACTGATCAAACTTGGTGCGGCAAAAGACAACAAACAACGTCTAAAAGCATTAATGGGCTTAAATCCAAAAGACTTAATCGACTCACCGCAAAATGGTGAGCCACGCACTGGTCTATCAATGGGCGATCATCAGGCGATTACCACGCTTGAGTGGAATATCAGCCGTGAAGCGCAGGATGAGCTTGCATTTAACAGCCATCAAAACCTAGCACGCGCTTATGACGAAGGTTTCTTTGACGACTTGATCACGCCGTACAAAGGCCTGACTCGTGATAACAACTTGCGTCCAGATACTACATTAGAAAAACTGGGTAAATTAAAGCCAGTTTTTGGTAGAAAAAATGCTAACCCAACGATGACAGCTGCCAACTCTACGCCGCTTACTGACGGTGCTTCTTGTGTACTACTAGGTACTGATGAGTGGGCAAAAGAGCACGGTCTAAAGCCACTTGCTTATATCGTCCACCAAGAAACCGCAGCGGTAGACTTTATCGGTAAATCTGGCACCACAGAAGGCTTACTAATGGCACCAGCTTATGCGGTACCACGTATGCTTGAGCGCGCTGGCCTGACTCTACAAGACTTTGACTTTTATGAGATTCATGAAGCCTTCGCTTCACAAGTACTATCAACTCTAGCTGCTTGGGAAGATGAGAAATTCTGTGAAGAGCGCTTAGGCTTAGATGCACCACTAGGGTCTATCGATCGTAGCAAATTAAACGTAAACGGTTCATCACTAGCGGCAGGTCATCCATTTGCAGCAACTGGTGGTCGTATTTTAGCTACTGCTGCTAAATTATTGGATCAAAAAGGTTCAGGCCGTGCACTTATCTCTATCTGCGCAGCAGGTGGTCAAGGTGTGACTTGTATCCTAGAAAAATAAGCTTGGTCACTTTTAAGTGAAAAAGATACGCTGACTTATTATTTTAATCAGTACATATCTATCAATAAAAAAATGCCCTTTAATTTATTTAAAGGGCATTTTTTATTGTCTGTACTTTGCTATGATAGAAACGACCTAGATAGTAGCCTCTTAAAAAAGCCGATACGCAAAACAAAGGTAATATTTATGGGTAAGACAAAAATTTTATTAAGAAAAATGAGGCAAGTCATTTTTGGCTCTGAAAAACTGGTGATGACAGAACCGCTTACAACCGCTGATTTTCAATCTCTAACGACTGAGGATGATTTAGATCGGTACAAACAAGAACAAGCCATTCTTTCTGAACGCATAGAAAAAGACATTCTTGATGATGAACTGCGTCGAAAAATGCACCAAGACTTAATCGATACATATGATGAAGAACTAGAAAATGAAATAGATGACTATGCACGTGATTTTCGTTTTAACGGACGTGAGATGAGCGAGCAAGAAAAACTGGATCGACGTACCTACTTCCATGAATTGGTAAGACTACAGCGAGAACTAATAAAATTACAAGACTGGGTAGTTGCACACGGTGAGCGTATTGTCGTTATTTTTGAAGGGCGGGATTCTGCTGGTAAAGGTGGTGCCATTAAACGCATTACCCAACGATTAAACCCACGCGTTTGTAGGGTAGCTGCCCTACCTGCTCCCACCGAGCGCGAGCAAACGCAGTGGTACTTTCAACGTTATGTAGCACACTTGCCAGCAGCAGGCGAAATCGTATTGTTTGACCGCAGTTGGTATAACCGCGGTGGTGTTGAGCGTGTCATGGGATTTTGCACCGATGCACAATATGAAGAGTTTTTTCAATCAGTACCAGAGTTTGAGCGTATGCTCGTACGCTCAGGCATTCGCTTAGTAAAATACTGGTTTTCTATCACTGATGATGAGCAACATGCACGATTTATGAGCCGAATATATGATCCGCTTAAGCAGTGGAAACTCTCACCAATGGACCTACAGTCGCGCAGACGCTGGGAAGATTACACCAAAGCAAAAGAAACCATGTTTGAGCGTACTCATATTCCTGAAGCACCCTGGTGGGTTGTCGAAGGCAATAACAAGAAGCGGGCGCGATTAAATTGTATCGCCCATTTGCTCGACCAAATCCCTTACAAAGAAGTGCCTCGTGACGAAATTGAGTTACCCAATCGCAAACGCGATGATGAGTACTACCGCGAACCTATTCCCGATGATATGTATGTACCGCCTCGTTATTAAGCGACTAGCACCTACTACTATAAAAAATTAAATACACTTGATATAAAAAAGCAGCCTTACTAAATAATAAGGCTGCTTTTTTATATTAATAAGTTAAAAACCACAGCCAAACTTATTAAAGATACAGGTGTGATTTCTAGATATTACCTAGTTATTAATAGATACTACATAGTATAAGTCGATTGCAAGCTATCGATTTTTCCAGCTAGCAAACGCTCAACTTCATTCTTGATTCTTTGGCCAGAGACATCACTGCCAATTTGTACAGCAAACCCTGCTGGGCGACTGCCTTGACTCTTAGAGTTAATCCAAACCACCTTACCATTCATTGGTAGGCGTTCACTAGAGTTAGGTAGCGTGATAGCAATAAACACTTCATCACCCAATTGCTGAGGTTTGTCAGACGGTACAAATAAAGCGCCATTACTGACAAATGACAAATAGCTGGCATATAACATTTCGATACTTTCATAATGACAGGTTAAAATCCCGCCACGTCCTGGCATTGCCATAGTCAGCTTCCTTCATCAACTGGGTTTAATATGTTTATATAAATAATCGATAGTATATAGTTAAGAACAATTGCAAATTTTCGAACACTAACTAAGCGTTAAAACATGGCTCTATAAGCTTGCTAACTCTTGCATTAGCTTATCATAGGCAAATTTTTCTTGCACATTTTGTTGCAGCGCAATTTTGGTCTGCTGCACACTGTTAGCAAATGCCTCTAACCCGCTATCAGTAGGCTGATAAGTAGCCAATATCGTTGATAGATTGACATCCTTTTGTAGTTCAACAAGGCCCAAACAGACACGGCGCATATCAAGGAGCATCAGCTCAGACAGCTGTATAAATTCTTTAATATTAAGCTGACCTTGCCAATAATCACTTGCCGCCACGCCACTACGTTTACCACTACGTAGCGCCTGCCATGTGGTCAGCCATAAGCTGCGCTTGCTATACCACGGTGCTTGCGCTAAGGCGATAGCAGCTAATGGTGCACCATTGGCTAGTTGTATCAACTGCTCAATCGCAGCGGTACCGACGGCTTCGCGGTTAATCGTATGACCTAGCGCCTGCGTTACATAATCGACAGCAACAGTCGGCTCAATCGTCTGTAGTGCCAACTGTTGCACACGACTCTTAATCGTTGGCAACAGCTGAGCAGGTGTATCACTAATCAAAAACAGATGCACTTGCGCTTGTGGCTCTTCCAATGTCTTAAGCAGCGCATTGGCAGCGGCCACTGTCATTTTTTCAGCGTGATCTAGTACACAGATGCGCATCCCTTGCCCGCCTTGATAAATAAAAGGCTGCAAAGCACGAATATCATCTACTTTGATCTTAAGTGCGCTATTGCTAGTAGCTTTAGCGCCTTTTTTATCTTTTGTACTGCTTGATTTTTCTTGAAGCGCATCGCTTTCGGCACTGATAGGCATACTAACGAGTGGTAATACTTGTAGGCTCGGATGAGTTCCCGATTTGAGCCACTGACAGCTCTCACATACTTCGCAAGCACCTAGTGGGTGCGCGCCACGCTCACGGCACAATAGCCAAGCGACCAATCGCCATACAAAGGCACGTTTACCCATACCTTGCATACCAGCAGCGAGCAATGCATGCGGCAAAGACTGCTGCTTAAGTACGCGCTCGGTCAACTGTAACCACAGTACTTTTTGCCATGGCAGTAGTGGCGCAAAATACATACGGTCTGTGTTATCTAGTGTGTCCATATTTCCTGTCAAATTATTCATGGTTATGGCTCTATCACATTGATTAGATATTTCAGGTGTAGCCACAACAACGATACTTTAGCGTTGTAGGAAGCTTAGAATCACACGCAACTTTGCTCAGACTATTACTTAGTAGGGTTTTGAAAGTTATCTAAGCTCATCGCGTTTAGACGGTCTAGATCCTCTTGTGTATCGACACCCGCTGGTAGCTGACAGGCCGCTTCTGCGATTGCGATATGCTGCCCATTTTCTAAAACACGTAATTGCTCTAAGCTTTCGAGTATCTCAAGTGGCGTTTGTGTCCAGTTTACGAACTGCTGTAATAGACTGACACGATAAGCATATAAACCCAAATGGCGATGGGCGTTCTTTGGTGGTTGCATCTGGTTATTATCAGCTAATACAACATCACGATCACAAGGAATCGGTGCGCGGCTAAAATAGAGCGCACGCTGTAAGTTATTAGCAAATTGGCTGACTACTTTTACTACCGATGGTCTTTGGAACGTATCATAGTCATCGATAGGCTCACAGAGTGTGGCCATCACGCTATCCTCATCCGCTACCAAAAGCGCCTGTACTTGCTCCAAAAGCAATGGCGGTACAAGTGGCTCATCACCTTGCATATTCACCACAATATCGTGGTCAGCCCAACCTTTGATAGCTGCTACTTCTGCCAAACGATCCGTCCCTGAAGCATGTTCGCTACTGGTCATAACCACATCAAAACCTGCATCGGTGCAAACTTTTGCAATTTGCTCATCATCAGTCGCTATACACATGTCATCAGCAAAACTTGCTGTCTGCGCTTTTTCTGCTACCCAAAGTATCATCGGCTTACCATGAATAGTTAGCAATGGCTTACCAGGTAAACGCGTACTCTTAAAACGCGCAGGAATCACGATATGGGTTTTGGCGGGCGTGGTGGCGAACGACATGGCGTATTCCTATAAAAATTATACAAAGATTTAAAATATTAGCTGATATTTATAATGGGGCTGACGTGTTCATATTATGGTCGATACGAACCCCTAGCGCCTTTAGTTGCTCATCTAGATTATGATAACTATTCTCTGATAATACAGCCGTCACTGGCAATACCCATAGTCTACTGACAAGTTCTACATACTCATCATTGAGTGCTTGCGTCGCTGTATAGTCTGCCAATAATGCGTTGATTTTTACCGCATCTTTACTGGTTACGATGATAGGATAATCACCATATTGTAAAAGCTCAGCCAAACTAAAATCATAGTGATCAGGGTAAGGATGCCCCATGACCTCAAAGCCAATAGATTCTAAGGTATCAAAAAACCGCTGTGGATAGCCGATACCACTAACAGCATGGATGCGGCTGTTATTAGTAGGCATCACAATATTTATTTGAGCTGCACTCGATGTAGGATTCCATAGACGTTGCAACTCAGCTGGTTGCAAATGCATGGTCAAACGGTCAGCAGACTGTATCTTATTACCGCTTCTAGAAGTCTGAGTTAAATCAGTACTTGGCTTTTCATGATAGATAACATTTGCACCCTCTAATCGTGACATCGGCTCACGCAAAAAACCTGTTGGCAATAGCTGCTTGTTACCAAACCCACGGGCGGCATCTACCACAATCCATTCGATATCACGCTGTAGTGCATAATGCTGCAAACCATCATCTGCAATAATCAACTGCAAATTCGGCTCTGCCTTCAATAAAGTGGCAATCGCTTGCTGACGATTGGGACACACTGCCATAGCAGCGCCTGTCATATGAGCAATCAAACACGGCTCATCCCCGACTATATGAGGTAAGCTGGTAGCACTAACCAATGCTGGCATTTGACTCGTATCACCACCATACCCGCGACTGATTACCCCTACTTTTACGCCTTTTTTCTGTAAGTAGTTGACCAGAGCAATAATCAGCGGCGTCTTACCACTACCGCCCACACTGATATTACCAATGACCATCACGGGAATAGGTGCTCGATAGCTTGATAATAGGCCAACCTTATAAGCCTGACGACGCAGCAAAGTGATGAAACCGTATAACCAACTGATAGGCAGCAACAACCACAACCAAACAGCTTGACGTTGCCATGCTCGGGTAATTGTCGTCTCAATACTCATTAATCAATATCGCTTATCTTATTGGTTCATGGCTGCGTAAAAGTTGGCTAAAAACTTCTAAACTGACTACTCAAAATCTCGAGCATACATTTGCGCATAGTGACCTTGCAGTTGCATTAGCTCATTGTGCGTTCCTAATTCAACAATCTGACCACCATCCATCACAGCAATACGATCCGCTGATTCAATAGTCGTCAATCGATGGGCAATGACCAATGTAGTACGGTCTTTCATCACATTATCTAGCGCTTGCTGGATATAATACTCAGACTCATTATCAAGCGCGCTAGTGGCTTCATCTAAAATTAGAATCGGAGCATCCTTTAGTAGCGCGCGAGCAATAGATAGTCGCTGACGCTGACCACCAGATAACTGCAACCCTTCAGCACCAATTTCGCTTTGATAGCCGTTTGGCATTTTCATAATAAAGTCATGAGCGAAAGCATCTTTTGCTGCTCGTTCAACCTCAGCTTGAGTCTTGTCAGCTAGGCTGCCATAAGCAATATTATTAAATACAGTGGTGTTAAACAATACTACCTGCTGGTTCACCATTGCAATCTGGGCACGCAAACTCTCTAACTTAATGTCTTCGATTGGCATGCCATCTAGTGTGATTTGCCCTGAGGAAGTCTCTAGAGTTCGTGTTAATAAATTAACCAATGACGACTTGCCCGCGCCACTTCGCCCTACTAATGCAACTGTCTCGCCTGCTTTGATGTTCAAGGTAAAGTCACGTAGAGCCACCGTCGAATCTGGATAAACCAAGCTGATATTGTCTAACGACATTTGCCCTGATAGCGCTTTACTGATTGTGCCTGTATCTTCCTCTTCTGGCTCATCAAGTAGCGCAAAAATCGACTCACCAGCAGCCAGACCTTTTTGCAGCTTCTGATTAATATCAGTCAGCGAACGTACTGGCTTACTCAATAACCCTGCAGCTGCAATGTAAGAGATGAACTCACCTGCTGAAATATCATCTATTACTGCAGGTCGCAGCGCAAGCCAGACGACAACGGCCATCGCAATCGCCATCAACAGCTGTACGGCTGGCGTATTAATACTATTGGTAACAACTACCTTCATACCTTGGCGTAGGTTTTTCTTCGATGTTTTGTCAAAACGTGCTGACTCGTATGATTGACCACCGTAGTTTTTGACCACTTGATAGCCGCCGATGACTTCATTGGTAATGTGACTGACATTACCCATCGTCTTTTGGATACCTTTTGAGAGCTTAAGATAGCGCTTTGATGCAATGCGTACCAGCCATAGTATTGGTGGCAAGACAACAAACAAAATAAGCGTTAGACGCCAATTGCTATAGAACAAAAAACCAATCAACGCGACAACGGTCAAACCATCACGTAGCAAGGTCTTCATTGAGTCTGTACTGGCGGCCGTGACCTGTTCAACATCAAATATTAATTTCGATGAAATCGTACCAGCTGGATTGGCCAAATAAAACGAGCTAGGTAAGCGCAGTAATTTATTAAAAACTTCTACACGTAGCTCATAGACTAAGTTGCGTGAGACCAATGCAGAGTAATAGTTACCCAAAAAACTACCAACCCCGCGCACAAAGAATAGCAATATAATCAATAGCGGAAATAAGGCTTGTTTGCTTCGATCATTCTGATTGATAGCATCAGTAATATATTGCAGAAGCTTGGCAGTCCAAATCTCTGTCCCTGCATTAATCGCAAAACCTAACGCCGTCAGTAGCAATGCCCACCAGTAAGGCTTTAAATACCTTAATAAGCGTAATAACGTCTTACTTTTAGGGGTAACGGGCGATACTGCCGATGCATTTTTAGCAGAAGATTTTTTAGAGTCAGGTAAATAAGCTTGGCTCATAAAAGCCTCAATTTGGGTATCGTGGTATGAATGGGCTGTGTGTCACACAGTTTTATGATGGTAAGGCTATATATGTTATTGCGGCAGCGTTTGGCCAAGTGGTACCACTGTACTGATGTTTAAATTCAAAAACCCGAGCTTTCCAGCAATATCCATTACTCGTACCACAGACTGATGAGTCGCATTGGCATCCGCTGCAATGACAAATAGCATATCGCGATTGCTGCCCGCCTCTTGCTGCAACATACTGGTCAGTTCAGCCTCATTGCTACTAGCAAGTGTAATGCCGTTGACCAAATAGCTACCATCTTCTTGCACAGCTACTTCGATACTGTTGTTTTGTTCTGTCAGTGCAACACCTTCCGCTTCAGGAAGGATAATATTTAAACGACTAAAGTGATTGAATGAGGTAGCAAGTAATAAAAACACAATCAAAAACAGTAAACAATCAATCATCGGTGTCAGATTAATTTCAAGCGGTTCAACCGTTGGTTTTCTAAAACGCATATCAATCTCTTTAATTCAGCTACCATTTATAGGCTCAAGACATCTATCTTTAGAACCGCATTGACTACACTGCCGCTATGCTGGTCTTATCAGAATCCAACCCACCGAATGAACGTTCTTGCACAATACTATCTTCTATTGACAGACGGCTAGAAGATGTAGATGGCTGCGTACTAGCAAGTAAGTGATAATCATACAGCTCTTGAATCATAAGCCCTGCTTGAGTCTCAAATTGAGCATTTATATCAATGATACGGCGCTGAAAATAACGATAAGCAACCAACGCAGGGATAGCAACAATCATACCAGCAGCGGTAGTGATTAGTGCCTGTGATACGCCAGCGGCTAGCATCGTCGGATCTTGCATGGCACCATCGGTAATCGCCAAGAATGATGATATGATCCCTAGTACCGTACCTAATAGGCCAAGTAACGGCGCAATGGCACCAATTGTACCCAACATATTGATGTTTTTTTCTAATTGATGAACTTGTACACTGGCACGATTTTGCATGTGCATCGTCATCGACTCTAGCCCGTACTGACGGTAAAGCAAACCCGTTGCCAAGATATCGCCAAGCGCCGTCTTTTCTTTTACATTCATCAATTGTGTGCGGCCAATATCGCCATTTTCACGTAAACGAGTTATTAGCTGTTCGCGCAACCTGCTAGGAGCAACTTTGTTAAACTGTAGCGTATGGCTACGTTCAATGATGATGACTAATGCCAATATAGAACAGACCACGATAGGTGTCATTAGCCAGCCACCTGCTTTTACCAACTCCCACATATCTACTCTCTTCCGTATTTTTGCAAAAATAGTTGTTCAGAGGCGACTTAGCATTTGAATAGATACGGCTAACTCGCAAACGTTCTTAAGCCTGAGCTTCTATATGTTTAATCAGCGCAGCTAATTGATCTTGATTGTGGAAAAATATCTCAACACTACCTTGACCATCTTTTTTATGTTTTAGTTTGACTTCAGCACCAAGCATGTCTGTCAATCTTTGGGTCAAACGCTCTACATCACGAGATTGTGCTTGTTCAGCACGATTGATTTTGGGCGCTGGCTGCAAGATTGATTTGACCAACTTTTCAGCTTCTCGCACGGTCATACCGCCATCAATAATTTTTTGCGCGATGATAGGTTGTTGTTCAGAGGACAATGCTAAAAGTGTACGAGCATGACCCATATCTAGCGCACTGTTGGCTAAATGGTTTTTTACTGTATCATGCAGCTGATTTAAACGAAGTAGATTCGATACTGTCGTACGCGCCTTTCCAACGACTTCAGCAATCATGGCATGACTCATACCAAACTCCGTATGAAAGCGCTGCAATGCTGCCGCCTGCTCAATCACTGACAAGTCTTCACGCTGAATATTTTCAATCAGTGCTAATGCAATTGCCAACTCATCAGATAAGGCACGCTCAATCGCAGGGATAACCGCTTTTCCTGCCATTTTTGCTGCGCGCCAGCGGCGTTCACCAGCGATAATTTCGTGAGTGACAAATGCTTCACTCTTATCTTCGTTTGCCAACAGTGGACGGATAACGATAGGCTGCATCACGCCATGCTGCTCGATAGAAGACGCCAATTCTGCAAGTGCTGTCTCACTCATATCACGACGAGGCTGATACTTACCTGCTTGCAAGCGTGTGACATCGATTTGTACAAGGCTAATCTGATCTTCGGTTGCGCTCGTATCTGCACTATTGCCACGCGATTTGTTGAGCGACGCCTTGCTGGTAGCACGAGGTGAACGTGGCGCGCGAGCACTACTCTCACTAGCAGCATCGTTATCAGTAGTCTTCACAGATGATTTTTTACTGGCTTTTGTCGGAGTGATATCAGGCGCTATATCTGTGGATACAGTATTTACAGGCGCATTAGTATCTACAGGCACATTAATATCTGGCGCAGCATTTTCACGCGCCACCATGTCGTCTTGCAAGGCAGAGGCGGTAATTTGCTTTTCTTTTTTGATTGACCCTAATAAGGCATCTAAGCCCCGATTAGCAGCCAACCCTCTTTTCTTCGCCATGATTACCTATCCTCTAACGCTAAAATAAAAGCCAATTGATTAATGATGCGGCTTACTAAATACAATATTAAGTGTTCTATACTTATGCTATTCATTCACTGTGCTGATCAGTGACGCTTTTTATCTAAAAATCCTTTGTAAGAGATTTTAGATAAAAACTAGCTACTTTGTTTCATCACTTCAGCAGCCAACTTTTGATACGCGCGCGCGCCTTTTGACCATCTCTCATACGCAATAACTGGTAAGCCGTGCGCAGGGGCTTCTGCCAAGCGAATATTCCTTGGAATATGAGTCTTGTACATGATATCGCCAAAGTGCGCTTCTAGCTCAGTAGAGACATCACGGGCAAGCGTGTTACGCGCATCAAATAGCGTTCTGACCACACCGCGAATATATAGCTTAGGGTTCAACTCTGTTAGGCGTTCAATCGTTTGTGATAAGTCAGCCAACCCTTCTAATGCATAATACTCACACTGCATAGGGATAATCACACTGTCCGTAGCCACCAACGCATTAATCGTCAGTAGATTCAAACTAGGCGCACAATCGATTATCACATAATCGTATGGCTGTTTTTGTGTGGATACCTGATCGTTAACCAATTCGGCCATCGCAGTCTTAAACAGCTCATGACTGTCCGTCTTACTCATCAACGTAATGTCCATGCCAGCCAAATCTCGATTGGCACCGATGACATCGAACCCTGCAGGACTAGTAACAATTGCTTCAGACAGCGCGACACCATCTAGCAAAACGTCCGCTATGGTAAGATCTAACTCGTTTTTGTCAACGCCTGTACCACTGGTCGCATTACCTTGTGGGTCTAAGTCAATCAGCAGTACATGCTTGCGTTTAGCAGCCAAGCTGGCGGTCAAATTTACTGCCGTTGTGGTTTTACCCACACCGCCTTTTTGATTCGCAATTGCTATGATTTCCATACACTCACTCAATTTTATTAGGGTCTATTACTTTTGACTCGGTTGGTACAATTATTTTTTTATTCAATCTTATACAGCGACACTCGCTCAGCATTTAAAAATAAGCAATTTATGGTCTAAAATGCTCAGTTTGCGGTCGAGCATTTTAAATGCTTTTAAATACTATGTCATTTAGATACAGACGTAAACTGTGTTTCACAAAAAACAGTGCCTGTTTCATGACTGCGAAGTATTTATGGCTTAACTGTCTTTAGCAGACATTTCAATTAAATGACGACTGTCGTGCAAACGTGGCACCGTCAGTTTAATGGTTTTGATATGCCAATCGCTATCGAGTGCTTGCAGCTCTTCTTCACTCGGCACTTTACCTTTCATAGCACATAAAAAGCCGCCATCTGCCAATCTTGGCTGCGCTACTTCTACAAAATCTATCAAACTGGCGAACGCTCGTGATGTCACCACCGCATAACTTGCTTCATGCGCTTCAATACGCGATGCGATCGGCTGCATATTACTCAAGCCAAGCTCGCTGCTAATTTGCTTAATAAAGCGAATTTTCTTCTGATTGCTATCAAGCGCAGTACACTGGCGCTCAGGCTGACAAATGGCAATAATAACTGCTGGCAACCCTGCTCCCGTGCCGATATCTAGCAACGATCCGGCGGGTAAATGCGTTATAATAGACAGACAATCTATCACATGCTTGATCAGCGCTTCTTCTGGATCAGTGATGGCGGTCAGATTATACGCTTTATTCCATAGTAAAAGCTGGTCTAAGTACAATAATAACGTGCGCTGCTGCGTTTCACTTAACAGCAGACCCAGCTCATTTATCGCTTGCGCCAAAATATTAGCCAGCTTTGGCAGTTGCGCACCAAGCTTTACGAAACCAGCCGGATCAATATTGATATTACCCATACTAGCAGACGATGAAGAGTTTTTAGCGGAAGCTGACATACAACGAGTTATCCAGTTTTGACTTGTGAACCGTTTATTTTATCATGCAGTCTGCCCATTGAATAGTTGCAGATTGCGCCAATGTGGGACATCTTATACTATCTACGCTGATCATGAGGCGTTATTCTGCTTTGATTGCCTCCAATTCGCTGATTAAGTCATTCGTTTTTTACCAGTTTTACTCAATCATTTGTCTAAATATGATACAAAACTGCGCTTAATGACTTCGCTAATAGGTGACTATATCTTGTAAGATGTCATGATTGATCATAAAAAACTCAGAATAAGCATGAACAGATAAAACCAATCACTTCTCATATTCCTTTAATACTTTTTAAGATGATTTTTCAAACGCCTATGACAGAACAACCCTACACCCCTATATCGCAAGTATCAAAGGACGCTAACAATATGGTAGTACCTGCTACCGATACAAAAAAAATTAAGCAAATAGCACCTGATACCCCAAACCCTATATTCACAGAGGTTCAGCAAAATTGTCGCATTTCCGCTGAGCAATTAAAACGCTATAGCGACCCTGATGAATTACCTACAGATACACGCACTGCGCCTGACCTAGATGTTGGCTTTGGTCAACAACGCGCGCTCAAAGCATTGCATACAGCACTGGATATTAAAGCCAGTGGTTATCATGTGTTTGCCGCTGGTGAAAATGGTTTGGGCAAACGTACTGTCATTAGTCGTCTTTTAACGCGTATTGCCGCCGACGCACCGACGCCAGATGATTGGGTATACGTGCATAACTTTACCGATCCACGCACACCATTGGCGCTACGTCTACCAGCTGGTCAAGCCTCGCTATTACAGCAGCAAGTTAATAACTTATGGCAGCAAGCAAAAAAGCGTTTAAGCCAACGCTTTCGTAGCGATCAATACCAGAGCAAAATCGAAGCCATCAAAAACAGTACTCATCAAAAAGAAAGTCATGCCTATGACGCGCTTAATGCTGAAGGCAAACAATATGACCTAGCATTGACGTTTCGCTCGTTTGATAATAAAGCCGTATTTGTTCATCCTAGTCAACTGCCTACAGAAAGTAATAGCGATGATAACAAGCAAATAAAAATACCTAGCAATCGTAAAGATTCAGAAAAGCTCGATGATAGCGAAAAAGTCAATATTTTGAGCAAAAAAAGTAATGAGAGTAAAGAAAACCAAGACTCTATATATAGCAATAATGAGTATGAAGCTGAGCTGAATAACTTTGTACAAAAGAACCATATGCAAAAGCGTCTGAGTCAATTGACTATCGCTTTAGAGCAACTAGAAGACGAAGCCAACGATGAGATAGAGGCATTACATCGTAATATTGCCCAACGTGCTCTACAGCCATTATTTACCTCTATCTACGAGCAGTTTGCGGCTCATCCACTTGTCGTGGCATATCTCAAGGCTGTATTTGATGACATGGTCGCTCACGTAGAGCGTATCGTCAATGGCGATGATGAGGAGTTTGTGACGGCAGTGTTGGCTACGACGCCCAGTCGTTATGCGGTCAATGTTATTGTCAGTCATACACCTGACAGTGGCGCGCCCGTGGTCTTTGAGGATTTGCCAACCCATCTCAATTTATTAGGGCATGTCGAGCAAATCACCCAATTAGGCACAGTAACCACTGACGTGAGTATGATTCGTGCAGGTGCGCTACATCGCGCTAATGGCGGCTATTTACTGTTAGAAGCTAGTCACGTACTTGAACATCCTTATGCATGGCAGGGCTTGAAGCGCGCATTACAATCACGAAAAATAAAACTATCAAGTCTAGAGCAAATGCTGACGCTGACCGGTAGCTTGTCTCTGTCACCAGCGCCTATTGATTTAGATATCAAAGTTATCTTGTTAGGTGAAGCAGATTTATATTACGAGCTACTAGAGCTTGAGCCTGAATTTGATGCGGTATTCAAAGTCCGAGCTGACTTTCATGACGATGTGCCTCGTACCATTGAGCATGAATTGGCACTGGTCGCAAAAATGGCCGATATCATCGACTATGCCGACCTTTATCCGTTTGATAGTAGCGCGCAGGCCACACTACTTGAGCACTTAAGCCTGCAAGCTGAAGAACAAGATCGCTTAAGCCTACACAGTGACTTATTGATTAAACTACTGCATGAATCAAACCGTCATGCTCGCTTAAATAATGAGGCGATGGTCACGGCAGATCATGTCACTCAAGCAATCGATGACATGGATGAGCGTTCAGGATATTTGCGCGATCTGTATTGGGATGAGCTGAAAAATGGCCAACAGCTGATTCAAACGCAAGGCGATGCTATCGGACAAGTTAATGCATTGACCGTGGTCAGTTATGCTGATAGTGAGTTTGGCATGCCAGCACGGCTTACTGCGGTCATTCAGCCCAATATTGGCACAGGTGAAATTCTTGATATTGAGCGTGATGTAGACTTGGGCGGTAGTTTACACGCCAAAGGCATGCTGATTATGACCAGCTATTTGCGAGCGCTGTTTAGTCAACATCATGCACTGAATTTTAGTGCCTCACTCGCGTTCGAGCAGAGCTACGCGCAAATCGATGGCGATAGTGCCACCGTTAGCGAAGGCTGTGCATTGCTATCAGCTTTAGCAAACGTTCCCATTAATCAGTCTCTCGCGATTACTGGATCTATGAACCAGCTAGGCGAAGTACAGGCAGTTGGTGGCATTAATGCTAAAATCGCAGGTTTTTTCGACGCCTGCCGCGAGCAAGAGCTAACAGGCGATCAAGGCGTCGTCATTCCGATGGCCAATGTCAAACAACTGATGCTACGTGACGACATTATTGATGCAGTAAATAGAGGCAAATTTCATATCTATGGCGTCTATACTTTAAGTGAGGCCCTGACGCTGATGACTGGTTTGCCCATCGACACCATGAATAAAAAAGGCCGTTATCGTAAAGATACTTTATTTGGCAAAGTATTAAGCCGTCTGATGCTGTGGGATGAAAACCAGGAAAGCACTGATGACATCGATGATGAAAAGTCCAAAAAGAAAGCGAAGAAAAAGCGTAAAGAAAAACGTCGAAAGAAAGAAGATAAGAGAATAAAAGAAAAGCGAAAAGGTGAGAGAAGTGATAAGAAAGGTAGCGAGGAAAGTAACAAACAAAGCGATGCTAAGCCTATTGATGACACCCTAAACGATAGTCAGACAACAGCTGTCGATGAGGATGGCAATTAAAATTTAAACGGTACTACCGATACGCACATTGCTGTTCGACTAGATTCATTGTTATATCTATGGCTAGATCGAGCAGCAACCATCGAATAGCAACTATTAAATAAACATACGCATGCATGAACGTCGCTAGACGCTACGCTGCTTTTCTGCGATGATTAACGGTTCCTGATCGAGTAATATCGTGCCAGAAACCGACTTGTAACTTCATAAAGGGTATCTCTTAATGACTGTACATCCTACTGATGCTGATAACAGCCAAGCTCAGTCCAATCCTAGTGAGCAGGCAGGTGCGCTTGCAGCTGTAGACACTGGTCACTCAAAAGAGGTCAATGCCGCCAATATTAGTGACAATCGACATGGTGCGGCAACGACTGCTCGGCAATGGCAGGTACTATCACAGCTACAGCGCAATCGCTGGGTAGGCACCACGCATATTTATGAGCAGCTGATGATGGCAGGCTTTGATATCAGCCTACGTACTGTCCAACGCGATTTGAATGCCCTTGCCAAACGCTTCCCTATCGAAAAAAACAATGCTAACCCTCAAGGTTGGCGCTGGAAAGAAGACGCCCCATTACAAAGCTTGCCGCATATGAACTTATCACAAGCGGTTGCTTTTAATATGGTTGAGGCCAATCTGACCCAGCTACTGCCACCTGTTATCTTAGATGAATTATTTCCTTGGTTTGACTTAGCACGACGACAGCTCAAAAACAGCAAAGTGACCCACTCTTGGATAGACAGAGTGCGTATTGAGCCTGCCACACAGCCGCTTATTGCACCAGATATAGATTTGGATAGTAAAGATAATATTTACCATGCCCTATTTTATCAGCTGCAGATTCATGCTTGTTATACTCGTAGCAACAAATTACAAGCCAGCGAATATATCCTAAATCCAATCGCGATTATCCAGCGCGGCGTGATTATCTATCTGCTGGCAACTCGTACTGACGATCCAGAAGCCACCATTCGCACCTTTGCTTTACATCGTTTTGATAGTGTTGAGATTCTCGAAACCGCTGCAAAAACGCCAGAAAACTTTCAACTCGATACGTATTTGGATGAAGGCAGCATGGGCTTTAGCCACCCACTGTTTGGCGAATTGGACGAGCGTGGCAAGAATACCGCTGTTGAGCTTAGGTTCACTAGGCAAGCAGGTAAAAGTCTGACCGAAAGTAAACTTAATGACGATCAAACCGTGACGCTAAATGAGGATAACACCCTTACTGTAAAAGCCACTGTTAACTTGACCTCACAGCTGGTTTGGTGGCTACGTGGATTTGGTAGTGGGTTATTAGATGCTAAGCCTGAGCTGCTCTATCAAGCAGTATTAGATAAGTCTTCGACAGCAATCAATGAGTGACATCACTGACCTGAGATAGGCTAACATTCGCACGCCTTAAGTAAGCAGACACCAAATCTAGATAACGGTTAGAAACTAAGAATAAAAAAGGAAAGTTATGTCGACCACTGCCCCATCACCACTGTTGTCAGATAGTTTACGAGGACTTGGACTAGACGCAGGGACTTTGTTCTTTGCGCTCAATTATGAATTTACCAAAATTGAGCCAAAAGGTATGTTTAAGCGCTTCAAAAAAAATCAAAGCGCGATGGATATTGATCTGGCTTGTGTATTGTACGATGACAATTGCGTCATCAGTGACATCGTTTGGTTTAAGCAATTACGAGATAAAGCTGAATCGGTCAAGCATCAAGGTGACAGCTTAAATGGTAAGGATCGCGGTGAACAAGCCATGTATCTTGCCCCGCTTGATCAAGAGCAAATCAGATTGGAGCTTGAGAAAATACCTACTCATATTACTCATATTGGTTTAATTGCCAACTCATACCATAGCCATTCGTTTTCTAGAGTCAAGAAAGGCGAAATTCATCTGAGTGACGATGAAGGAAACCGTTGTTTCGAAGTCAACCTTAAGCAGCTCCCACGCGACTGCACCACGCTATGGGTAGCGCATTTGCGTCGATCTGTTGACGACTGGCATTTAACATTGCAAAACTTACCACTCACTGCAGAAGATCTAGCAAATGCAGCACAAGAAGTAGCTCATGAGTTAGCACGTGCACTGCCCATTCCTCAGGGTATATAAGAGCAACTGGTCATCGAATATAAAAGAGGTCTTATGCTATCCAAACACAAGACCTCTTTTTATGGGCAAATCATTGATTGTAATTAACTTCTAAGAACCTATCTCTCATAAATCATTTCACACTTGCCTATAAAACTTCACCGCAATGCGGACAGAAGTTTTTTTGGCGCGTTTCAACTTCTTTCTCACGCCGTTCAAGTTCTTGCTCTCGAAGTACCTGTAAGACGATATTTTGTGCCTGCTCTTTATCTAAACCCAGCTCTCGACGAATTTTATCAATCATCATCTGATTCTGTACCAGATCAAAATCGCTATCAATGAGCTGCTCACGAAAATGCTGTTCAAGCTCTTCACGGCGCTGAGCCAACTCATTTGCTAGTCCTGTCGCTAGAATACCCGCCGGCAGTGCAGCGAGACCAACGCCCAATATCGTAATGACAGCACCCAATATTTTTCCCGCATTAGTAATTGGCGTGACATCTCCGTAGCCTACTGTTGTTAGTGTCACCACAGCCCACCACATCGCTTTAGGTATGGACTCAAATTCGTCTGGCTGTGCGTGATTCTCCACTAGATAAATACCGCTAGAGGCGGTCACAATCATAATAATAAGAATAAAGATAACAGCCTGAAACGAGCCTCGCTCCTTGCTAATCACGACTAGCAAGATACGCATTGAGGCAAAATAACGCGTCAATTTTAGGATTCGAAACAAACGTAAAATACGCAAGAAACGCAAATCAATATTGACAAAGAAATTCAAAAAGGCGGGCACGATGGCTACTAAATCAATCAATGCGGATGGGCTTCTGAGCCAATCCCATCGCTGTTTCCATGTTGTGTTATCAGGCTTGGCTTCAGCCACACTCCACAGGCGCAATAAGTATTCAATGGAAAAGACAACGATAGAGAAATTTTCAAATAAGGTGAAGTAATCTTGATAAGGGTAATACCACTGATCGACAGACTCGGCTATCACAGCAGCTACGTTAGTCATAATCAAAAATATAAGAAAATAATCAACGTAACGGCTAAATAACGTGTCATGTTCTTCATTTTGTAAAATATCATAAACAAAATGACGCAAGCGCCGTATAGATTGGAATAACATGCCAGCCCTATGCGGTGAAATACCGATTTGATATTAATAGAATAAAACAACAGTCAAACAATAAAAACCAAATTTTCGTCACAGAACATAGGAGATATTTACAGTAATCATCCGTGATTTTTATCAGAAACGCTTCATTTGGTACTGACTCGTCATTATCAGCAATGACTATCGGCTATACGAAATGCAGATAATAAATATAGACCGATACCAGCAGTATAAACACAATTAGTAGGATAGAGAACCTTAAGAACTGTTCGTCAGCACGCAGCTGCTGGCTAATGTCTTGCAGAGGTATCAAAAACAAGTGACATTCAGGACAACAAGAGTCTACCTGATTCAGTATTTTCATTGTACGCGCATTCGTACAGCATAGAGGGGAGTTACTGCAATAGCCAAGCATAATATATTGCACCTCTTGTTGAATCATAAATAAGAGATACCGACTTACGTCAATGACACTTACTTAAAAAGCAGCTTTTATTGTGTTTAATTATAGACTGTAGACAATTGAATTACACGTAAATGTAATTTATTGCAAAAACATTGCTAATTTATATTTAAAACCTTACCAATAATAATGATTTTCGTATTATAATAGAGATTAAATGTTACAGATTAAACGTTAATCATAACATTATGTATCAGTAGCTAATGCCATCCCTCATTAGAAAACTGCTGATAATTTTTTATTACATTAAGGAATGAGATGATGAAACTACAATCCCTAGTTTTAGCTGCTGCTACTGCCCTGACTATGACTTCCGCCTTTGCCGTACCTGCTGGTACTTGGTCTGTTGCTGCTGGTGCACACTATGTTGATCCTAAAAGTGACAATGGTACTCTAGATAACGGTTTATCTGTTGATGTTGATGGTGATGTACGTCCTACTATCAGTGGTGAGTATTTTATCGCTAACAACGTTGGTGTCGAACTACTAGCGGCGCTTCCATTCCATCATGATTTTGATCTCAATAATGCTGATGGCACACCAGCTTTGAAAGGTAAAACACAGCATTTACCACCTACTCTTTCCGTACAGTATCACTTTGACTATGAAAACATGCCAATGAACATCAAGCCTTTCATTGGTGTTGGTGTGAACTATACAACATTTTTCAAAGAAAGAATTTCTACTGGTGGTGACTTGGACCTTGACGATAGCGTTGGCGTGGCTGGTCATGTTGGTCTTGATATCCCTTTTGCTCCTACAGAAGCTTTCCGTATCGATGCCCGTTATATGGATATTAAAACAGACGCTACTCTAGATGACGTAAATCTTGGCGAGATCGACATTAGCCCTTGGGTATATGGCGTAGCATTCGTTAAACAGTTCTAAATTAGTAAAGATACCATGCGTAATAAGAGCCAGCTTGATAGCTGGCTTTTTTGTGCCTATTAACTATGGTTACTACCATCTGTCTACACTAGCTACTAGGCAATTATTTATAAAAATAGCTAATAACCTGTAAGAACAAATAATCTTCATAAAAAAAGACCACCCGTGGGCAGTCTTTTTTTATTGCTAGCTAGCTTTAGATCAAGATACGACGTGGGTCTGCTAGTAACGTTGCGATATAACGAGTAAATACAGCAGCATCTGCGCCATTGATCACACGGTGGTCATAAGACAAAGACAGTGGCAGCATCAAACATGGCTCAAAGCTTTGTTTTTTAGCATCCCAACGTGGCTGCATACTTGCTTCAGAGACACCTAAAATACCAACTTGTGGCCAGTTAACTAATGGCGTAAATGCCGTACCACCCAAGTTACCTTGGCTCGATATGGTAAAGCTCGCCCCTTGCAAATCTTTGGTACTGAGCTTCTTATCACGAGCTTTTACAGCAAGCTCGCCAATTTCAATCGCAATTTGCTTTAGACCTTTATCTTGTACGTTTTTGATAACCGGTACGATAAGACCATCATCTGTTGCCACAGCAATACCCATATTGACACTTTTACGCAATATAACCTGAGTATTGTCATCGCTCAAATGACTGTTGAATCGTGGATGCTGGGTCAACGCGTAAGCAGTTGCTTTAACCACGAATGCTAAGATAGTGAAGCCAATACCTTCAGCTTTCATGCCACCTTTTAGCTCACCACGTAATTTTTCAGTCTCAGTGATATCAGACAGATCGAACTGCGTTACTTGCGGTAGCAAAGTATTGTAGTTGAGCTGTGGTATCGAGACTTTCTGCAAGCGGCTGAGGTCTTGCGTTTCTGTCTCACCCCAGATTTCAGCGTTACTCATGTCAGGCAGTTTCGGTAGACCTGAGCTAACAGGATTGCCACTCACAGGTGCCGCTTTCTGCTTGGTTAGACTGTTTTTAACATGTGCAAACAAGTCTTCTTTTAGAATGCGATCGTTTAGAGCTGAACCATTCACTTGTGTGATATCCACACCTAACTGACGCGCTAGTTTACGGACGGCAGGACCTGCATACACATCAACCAATTTTTCATTGACCTGTGCTTCAGTTAATTTACCCTCCGTTTTGCTAGCAGCTGTATCAGTATTGGTCGGTTTAGCAGCTTGTTTTGGCTCACCAGTGGTTTTAGCAGCTGATTTATCTTCTGTTTTGGCTGGTGCTGGCTCTTGTGGCTTAGGAGCTTCAGATTCACTATCACTAGCATCATCTGTACTACTTGCCATGATGACGATAAAGTCCTGACCATTAGCAACCATATCACCTGCTTCGACCAAGATTTTCTCAATCTTACCGGCAACTGGCGCTGGTACTTCAACCGATGCTTTATCTGATTCGATTAGCAAAATCGACTGTTCAGCGCTAACAGTATCACCAACGCTCACCATGATTTCAGAAACTTGTGCCTCGTCAACACCTAAATCAGGTAATGCATGAGTGGTTGCTTTACCAGCATTAGCGGCTGGCTTCGCAGCAGACTCTGATTGCTTTGATTCAGTTGCAGCAGGCTCAGGCTTTGATTCTGGTTCGACATCATTTGTGCTGTTCGCTTCTTGCTCTTCAGCAGCAGTATTATCATCATTGCTTTCTGCGCTATCATCTGCACTCTTAAGCTCAATGAGCACCATACCTTCACTGACTTGATCACCAATAGCAATGCTAATTTTAGTGACTTTACCAGCAGCAGAGCTTGGCACTTCGACTGATGCTTTGTCAGACTCTAATAACACGATGTTGTCATCTTTTGCGATGACATCACCGACTTCTACCATAATCTCGCTGACTTCGGCGCTATCCACACCTAAATCGGGGGCTTTAATGTCCATGATTTATTTCCTCGTCTTATGGTTATTATTCTTTGACATCACTATCATCGAGTACATTTGCATCTGCTTGGTCTTCAGCGCGTCCCTCATCACTGATTTCATCATCATCTTCTTCAACAAACTCAGGAACAGGTTTTGGATTGACATTACCTGGTGCTGGTGCATCTGGAGACTGATCATAATAAGACTGCTGTTGCCATGCAGGTGGGTGATCCACATCGATACCTAAGCTTGAAATAGCGTCTTTGACCAAACGCATCTCAACTTCGCCTTCGTCCGCTAAGCGCTTCAGCGTTGCCACAACAATGTGTGCGGCATCAACGTTGAAGAAACTGCGTAGGTTTTCACGCGTGTCAGAGCGGCCATAACCATCCGTACCCAAAGTCGTATAAGGACGGTTGTCTGGTAACCAAGCACGAATCTGCTCTGAGTAGTTACGCATATAATCTGTCGCAGCAACCACGATACCTTCGTGCGGTGCTAACTGCTCAGTAACCCAAGGCACTTTTTCTTCGTCCATTGGATGCAAGCGGTTGTAGTCATCGCAATCCATACCATCACGAGTCAGCTCATTAAAGCTGGTAACGCTCCAGACGTTAGATGTGATATTGAACTCATCTTTTAGTATCTGTGATGCTTTTTGTACTTCGCGCAAGATCACACCAGACCCTAACAGCTGTACCTGTGCTGAGCCATTGTCTTCTAATAAGTACATACCGCGCTTGATACCTTCTTCGCTTCCTTCTGGCATTTCAGGTTGCTCGTAGTTCTCATTCATCAACGTCAAGTAATAATAGACGCGCTCACCTTCACCGTACATACGGCGCAGACCATCATGCATCACTACTGCCAGCTCGTAACCGAAACAAGGATCATAGGTGACACAGTTCGGTACGGTATTGAATAGTATCTGTGAATGACCATCTTGATGCTGCAAGCCTTCGCCGTTAAGCGTTGTACGACCAGCTGTTGCACCTAATAAGAAACCTTGTGCCTGACAATCGCCTGCGGCCCAAGCCAAATCACCCACACGCTGGAAACCAAACATTGAGTAATAGATATACATCGGAATCATTGGCAGGGCGTTCACAGAGTAGCTGGTTGCCAAGGCAATCCACGTACTCATTGCGCCCGCTTCGTTGATACCTTCTTCTAGCATGTGACCATCGATGGCTTCTTTATAACCCATCAACGCTTCACTATCTTCTGGCGTATACTTTTGACCGACCGCTGAATAGATACCCAATTGACGGAACATGCCCTCTAGACCAAATGTACGTGCTTCATCAGGTACGATTGGTACAACGCGATCTTGGATGTCTTTGTTTTTGAGCATCGCAGATAGCAAACGTACAAAGACCATCGTGGTAGATTGCTCTTTGCCATTACTGCCTTTTAATACGCGCTCAAACATCGATAGCTCAGGAATATTAAGCGGGATGTGACCACTACGGCGGTTGGGCAGATGACCACCTAACGACTCGCGGCGCCCTTTGAGATATTTCATCTCCGCCGAACCTTCTTCAGGGCGATAGAATGGTAGGGTCTCTAGTTGCTCATCAGTAAATGGCAAATCAAAACGATCACGGAAATACATCAAGGCTTCTTGATCTAGTTTCTTGATCTGATGTGACTTGTTAACGGCTTGCGTTTGAGTAGATAAGCCGTAGCCTTTGACAGTTTTGACCAAAATAACGGTTGGCTGACCTTTGGTCTTCATCGCTTCACTAAAAGCAGCGTAGACTTTTACTGGGTCGTGGCCACCACGGTTCAGACGTGCAATCTCTTCGTCTGTCAGCGCATCTGCCATCTCTTCTAGCTCTGGGTATTTACCAAAAAACTCTTTTCTGGTAAATTCAGGCGTACGTGCTTCATATAATTGATATTCACCATCGACCACTTCTTCCATACGATGTTTAAGCACGCCCGTATGATCTTTACTAAGTAGTGAATCCCAGTTACCACCCCAGATAACTTTAATGACGCGCCAACCTGCACCGCGGAACACAGACTCTAGCTCTTGAATGATCTTGCCATTACCACGTACAGGACCATCAAGGCGCTGTAAGTTACAATTGACCACCCATATCAAGTTATCCAACTTTTCACGACCAGCAAGAGAAATAGCCCCTAAGCTTTCTGGCTCATCTGTTTCACCATCACCCAAGAACGTCCAGATTTTACGACCTTCTTTTTCTAGTAATTCGCGGTTTTCCATATAGCGATGTACATGGGCATGATAGATCGACATGATGGGCCCAAGTCCCATTGATACCGTTGGGAACTGCCAATAATCAGGCATCAGGTATGGATGTGGATAGCTTGATAGACCTTTACCACCCACTTCACGACGGAAGTTATCAAGCTGATCTTCGGTCAAACGACCTTCTAAATAAGAACGTGCATAGATACCTGGTGCTGAGTGACCTTGATAATAAATCATGTCACCACCGAAGTGATCACTTGCCGCACGGAAGAAATGGTTAAAACCAGTCTCATAAAGCGTTGCACTAGAGGCAAATGTCGCTAAGTGACCACCCAAGTCGTCATCATTTTTGTTGGCACGCATCACCATGGCAAGTGCGTTATAACGAATCAAAGCACGTATTTTACGCTCCATGCCTAGATCGCCTGGGTACATTGGCTCATCTTCTGCGGCGATACTATTGACGTAAGCGGTATCTAGTCTATTAAAAGGCAGGCCTTCTTGAACTGCCATGTTGTACAACGCCTTTAGTAGAAACTGGGCACGGTCCTTATCTGCGTGTTTGACCACAGATTCAAAGGCTGCCAGCCACTCTTGGGTTTCGGTGCTATCAGCATCCTTATAATAATTCATTGGTGTTAATCCTTTTATATCAGTCGTACCTGCCTATATGGCGGGGCTTTGTTAAATACTGGTGAGTGATGGGATATCGACTTACTGATGGCTTCCTTGCTATCTTCAATCATTCCATTGTTTTGTGCGGTGGTATAGAACATGATGGTAAGAAATACTACTACGGTAAGCTGACTTGTACATCAAATAGATGCCATGACAAAACAGCTCATACTGTTGTCCCTGTATATTCAGTCATGAATGATTTTGACACTCTATTATAAGCGTTTGCGAGGCAATTGTTTATGGCTGTAGAGAAATGAATAAATAACAAGTATTTTTTAAATAAATAATGATTAGTTTTTTTAAAAATGACAATATTGTAATTTGTTTATGTGTAATCTTATGAATATAATTTACTTTTCATCATACCAAATCAACCACTGGTAACTTTATACTGGATGTAAGATCAATTACTCATTAATATCTCATACTAATATATTTGTATAAATATGGTTAGCTACCGTATTAGTTGGGCAATCTCGATTCTTAGGAATAGCGACATGTATAAAGCTAGAAAGTTCTCAAATATGATGAATACTTTTTCATTTAGTAACTATCAATCTCAAATATTGAGTTTGATAGGCCTTATGATATTGTCGTTGATAAGTATCTCATCTCATGCGCTTGTAGCAAATCCAGGTGCAACTTGTCAAGGCATTACAGGTGCATCTCAAGGTAGCTTGACTACTACTGACTATAGAAATCTAATGTCTGATATCGGCAAGTATGTCACTGTAGCTGGTAACGCCTCAGGTAGTATCCCATTACAAGTAAAAATTACTAAAGATGAATCGAGTAGTGGCAATGTGGAAAGTGCGTTTGAAGCTTTCACGAATTCTAATAAAACAGTCATCAACATCAAACGTAAATTTCCTACAGTATCAGACTATACAGATATTACATTTGAATTTCGTAACAGTATAACTTTAGAACCTATATTTTTAAACAACGTTGCATTCAGTGCATTCGATATAGACTATTCTAATAACGATAGTAACAAATTTTACGATTATGTTAAGTTTAGTGGTGTCGCTGCGAGTGGTGAAATTAATAGCGTTCAACAAACATCTACTGAACTGAACGGTAACACTTCTTTTATTACTAATTACCAACAGGCAGGTTTGTTTACTGGTGGCAGTGATGGTCGTGCCTTTAACTGTACTGCAAAGAACTTAGGTACAGAATGTCAGGGTTCTATACAATTTCCAGAAGCAGTAAAATCAGTTAAAGTTCGTTATACCAATACTGGAACCTTGATACGTTCGTCACCAACAACTCAAGAAGTAGACATTAGCCTCGATAACTACTGCTACGTTCCTCAGTACATTTTCTCTGGTACTGTATTTGATGACAATGGTGGCATTCCTGCAGGCAGCGCTAACAAAGACAACGCTGATATCACTTCCTCTAATAGTGTTTATACTAATAAACCCAAATTTTTTAATGGTATATACGACCTTACTGCATCTGAAACTGGTATCTCAGGAAGTACAGTACAGCTTGCTAACTGTTCCAATACATCTACAATTTATCCAACACAATCAGTAACTAGAACAACGAGTCCTCTCTCAGTTGGCGAGTATCAAATTAGCATTCCCAAAACGACACTGGCTAATAATACAAACCTGTGTTTAGTAGAGAGCCGTACCGGCACTAGTTACCCTATTCGTACTAGCAATGAAAGTAAAAGTGTAGGGTTTTCTGCGACAACGTACAATTATCCGAACAATGATTTTGGCAGAGTGATTGCTGAGAATGCGGCACTAGTACTCAGAAAAGCTCAGTACGTTAATAACTGTCCTTCTACCATCCTTTATACTGATCCTGATCTCAATCGTGTAGGTGAAACAGACCTTAGAAATGGCTTTAGCGAAAGTGCTAATAATGGAAATGCCCTTACCCCTGTTCAGTGTATTGCTTATCGCATTACCGCCACCAATCGCGCTAATGTCCCCATCACAAACTTTGTGATGCAGGATAAACTGCGAAGCAAAAGTGATGGCGCAGCGGTTACCTCAACCTTAGCCAATCCAGTAGCCAGTACAACCGACTATGCTTCTAATAGTGTGTCTATCGGTAATAACGGTACAGTAATAACCAATCCCTTTACCATAAACGCCAGATCAAACCGCAACTTTTATTTTAATACCAAATATGGGACTACTGTGAACGCTCAGTAGCTATTATTTCTTGCAACTTTAAAATATTACTGATCTTCTTTCTAACCAAAAAAGGCCCTGTCTACCCAGACAGGGCTTTTTACCGTTTAGCTACCTCGAATTACCATTTGTCGTCTTTATAATGAATCTTTGTATCGGTTACGTGACAATAGCTTAAAGGGAAGATGTGCGCTTTTTACAGACGATCCTTATGTCAAATTATAAACCGTTTCACTGTAGCCCAAAGCATCAACATCCCAATTATAGCAACGATATAAGAAAGGATTTTATATGAAACGTTTCAAGATTCTACGCAATGTTCTATTGGCAACTATAGCTTCTAGCTCTTTACTAAATATAGCGCATGCCGATGATGCTCTAAAAATGGAATTAACTGCTAATAAAGTAATTAAAAACGCAGAAGGCGAAGTCAGTTACTTACCCGTGAGAACAGCGCCAAAAGGTACTGTTATTCAATATAAAGCGACTTATACCAATACCATCAATCAAAGCATCAACGATCTAGCAGTGACCCTACCCATTCCAGCAAACATGACCTTTACTGGCGAAGTATCACCCGCTAGTGCTCAAGCCAGTATCGATGGCAAGAACTATGCTGACATGCCGCTGATGCGCAAGGTTGATGGCAAACTAGTCAAAATCCCTTTATCTGAATACCGTACCCTTCGTTGGAACATCAAATTACTACCTGCTAAGAAATCTGCCAACGTGTCACTCAACGCTATCGTTGAATAACTCTCGTTCAAAACCTTGCTTTAAACCCTAGGAGATTTACCGCATGAAATCAAATACTTTTAACTATAGCGTGCTTGCTGTTGGCGTTGCCGCGCTGATGGGCGTGTCGACTGGCGCTATGGCAACCACCAGCTCTGGCGCAGTTAGTAATGGCGCAGCGGCTATCGAAAACATGGCAACTGCTGTTTATAGTGTTGGCACTGGCGCTGATGCTGTTGAACAGCCACCAGTAAAGTCAAATAAAGTCATCGTCAACATCAGCGAAACAGCAAACTTCTCATTGGTTGCTATCGATGGTGCAAGTGCGACTGATGAAAAGAACGAAGACATCGCTGCCACCCCGAATACCATGACTGAGTTTAATCATATCTTAGCCAACAACGGTAACGTTACTGATACTTATACCATCGAAACCACTGGTAATAACTCAGACATCGTGACGCAAGAGCCAAGTTACGCTTTGGATTCAGCACCTATTGACTATATTATCCAGCCAATAGGCGGTGGCACGTTGTCACAGGAACAATCAGATGCCCTAACTGCTCTTGGTCAAGCAGAGTCTGGCACGATTAATAGTGGTGGTAGTATTCAACTACCACCAGGATTAGAAGCAGCGCTTAGCTATCAAGTAGATACTGGTGATAAAACGGGTGGTGATATCGGTGTCGGTACCTTAACAGCAACCAGTACCTTTATTAGCGGTGTAACAGATGCAACAGAAGCACAGAAAAAACTAATCAACGAAAACCAAACTATCGTGAAATTGCCAGTATTTAAAATCGAGAAGTCTGCTACCTGTCAAACTAAGACTAACTGTAATAGCCTAGACCTAAATGCTGCTGACACTGATATCGATTACAGTATTAAAGTCACTAACGTCACAACAAATTATAGTGTTGAGGCAGATAACTTTGTCATAAGAGACGTATTGCCTAAAGGTATGACCTTGAAGGGTAATGTCACCATTCCAGGTGGTGCTACAGTTGTAACAACTGGTACAGATGCTGATGGTCGTCAGA
The DNA here is from genome assembly GCF_030407795.1 of Psychrobacter sp. APC 3279. Lineage (NCBI taxonomy): Bacteria > Pseudomonadati > Pseudomonadota > Gammaproteobacteria > Moraxellales > Moraxellaceae > Psychrobacter > Psychrobacter sp. APC 3279. The sequence continues at coordinate 139,916 of NZ_JASDCR010000008.1, forward strand.
TTATTGATGTCACTGTGCCAAGTTTAGCAGTTGGAGAAGACTTGACAGTTAGCTTCAAAGTAGAAATCGATGTGCCTACTCTAAGAGCGGCTGGTAGTGCCACTAACCATGCTACTGTCTACGATAGCTATGATGATACAACGCCAAATCCTGATGACACTAACAGCTATGATATCACTGATAGTACAGATGAAAATGGTACTGATCCTAGTACTGATAACAGTCCTAATGTCCCTGAAGATGCTGATGGTCCAGGCACTCCTGGTGAAGATACAACGCCAACGATTACCTTTACCGATCGTGACATCAGCATCACCGATGCTGATGACCAAGAAGTAGCTGTTGAGGGTGAAGTGACTTACACGCATACCATCACCAACAATGGTAACGAAGATGAAGGCGGTACGGACCGTCCAATCGTAATCACAATCACTGATCCAGATGACACTAACCCTCTATCAGTTAGCAGCCCTTACTACTCGACGGATGGTGGCACTACTAAGCTGCCGTTAGTTGATAATGGTGGTGGTACGTATCAACTGCCTGACGACGTAATCCTTGTACCAAATACTGCTGCAGACGGTGAGACTCCAACGCCAGGAAGCACTGTAGAGATTGGCTATACTGTGGTATCAGATGGTACTAATGCTGATATCGACGTCACAAAGGAAACAAATACGATAACAGTGACACCAGGTGGTGATTTTGCTCCTACCGTACCTACTTTGACTAATGAGACGAGTATCCAGGGTCTTAAATTAGTCAAATTAGCAGCAGTAGTGGCTGGCACTGATAGTAGCCTGACTTGTCCGACTGGATCTGGTCTAGATAGCCTGACCTTCACAGATGGTACTACCACTGCTATTGATGCGACGCCTTTTGACTGTATCGTCTATGAAATCACCGCGACCAACACCTTTACCACTAAAGGTCTATCGAACGTTACTGTATCGGATGATAAGACACAGTGGAACACCCAAGCGTCTTATCAAAATGACGTTGCAGGCTTAATCGATGGATCAGCCACTGGTGTCACAGATAATGATACTGGTGAAGTTATCACTAGTACTTTTGCAACGTTACCTGCAGAAGGTACTGGTACTATGACTTTCTCTATCAAAGTGAATCCTTAAGCGTTTAAAAATTATTATTTTTAACTCTATAAGTGTCGATGAACGCTTATAGAGCAAACCTCTAGCTTGACCTAAGCATTACTTAGCCAAGCTAGAGCGTTACCACCCCTTTATATTTTATTGGATAAGCGACATATGACCATTACTATAATGACTCAGTCTAAACACATACCAGTACGCACGGCGAAAGTCTCAGCGTTGACACTGGCGATGTTGCTTATGCAATCGAATACTGCACAAGCAGCCTCTCAATCAGTGCTACAGCTGATTGATAACGTTGCAAATGCCAGCTACACCGTCAATGACCAATCAGACGTTACTCTACAGTCTGACTCTAATAAAGTTCGTGTCAAAGCATCTGCACTACCCGAATATGGTATCGAACTGACTCAGCCTGCCACTCAAACGGTAGAGCCTAGTACCACCGTAAACTGGATCAATGTCCTAAAAAACACCAGTTATAGCGATCAGACTGTCGATTTGACTTTGACCGTGCCTGACACATTGTCCAATATCAAAATCTATCAAGACCTAAATAATAACGGTATCATCGATGGTGATGATCAGCAGTTGTTACTTGATAACTTAAGCACCCAAATCAAGCTAGGACAGAGTGAGAGCATTCAGCTCATTGTCCAAGCACTGTCTGACGCCAACGCTCAGGACGGTGATACTGCCGAGATTCAGCTTGGTGCTGTGGTCACCGAGGATCCATCACTAAAAGAAGTCATAGCCACTGACAGCTTGGTCATTGTCAAACCAGATATCGGTTTCAAAAACGAAGCTTTCGATAGTGAGCCAACCTCTTCACAAATTGGCAAAAACGTCTATCTCGAAACCAGCTTTGCACAATGTAACCTGCAAAGCGATGAGAAAGACCAAGTATGGGTCACCATCAAGTCAGCCAATCCACCAGTTGGAACTGGTGACACTTATTCACTAAAAGCTATCGAAACCGGTGTGAACACGGGTAAATATCGCTTAGACGCCCCTACGCAAAATAATGCAAATGCAATTAATGATGCCATTATTCAGACGCTAGAAGGCGACACGCTGACGGCTACCCTAGACGCATGTATTGCCCCCTCTGTCGGATTGGATGAGCAACCTAGCGCGTCTGATCTCAATAAAATTGACCGAGATCTCAGCACAACCATCGTCATAAACGATACCTCCCCTACGCTACAGGTCACCAAAGAAGGTGATGTGAAAACTGCTGAGCTAGGTGACTATGTCAACTATACGATTAATATCAAGAACGATGGTAAATCTACTGCTTATGATGTTGAGTTAAAAGACGCGATGCCACGTGGCTTTGACTATGTGGCTGGTAGCTTGCGTGTTGATAACGCTAAAACAGATGACTTCACAGCAGAGGGCAAGTATCAAATCTTAGGTTTGGGTGATCTGGCAGTTAATGAAAGCAAAACAGTCACTTATCGTGTCTTGATTGGCTCTTCTGCCCTAGGTGGTGACGGTATTAACCGTGCCATCGCACAGGGTCGCAACTCTGAAACTGGTGGATCAGTACTGACTTCAATAGAGGCACAGTGGCCTATCGAGGTCAGCCGCGGTGTCATGAATACGGACGGCATCATTATCGGTAAGGTCTATCACGATATCAACCGCGATGGCATCCAGCAAAAAGAAGATGGCGAGCTGGGTGTCGCTGGTGTGCGCATCTATATGGAAGATGGTAATTTCATCGTTACCGACCCTGAAGGTAAGTATAACTTTTATGGTATCAGTGCTAAGACCCATGTACTAAAAGTGGATCGTACAACCATACCTAGAGAGACTGAGCTGGTTATTCAAAGTAACCGCAATGCTGGTGATGCTGGCAGCCGTTTCGTCGATCTAAAATATGGCGAACTGCATCGCGCTGACTTTGCTATCGTCGGTGGTATGGGCGATAGCAAAGATCGTCTAAATGCAGAGCTGGTAGAGCGTAGCAAGACTATTAGTGCAAAGAATAATGCGCTAGAAGCTGCGGTAAAAAACAAACTGGCATTAGAGCCTGACTATGATCGTGATGTGACCGATAATGTTGATGCCAGTGGTTGTAAGTCTAATGATGTGCTAGAGCAAAGTATCAAATGTGATTCCGCTATCGTCAATGATTTGGCTACGCCTAGTGCTGAACGCATCGACATGACTGTCAATACAGTCGCGCAGCCTAAAGAAAAAGTACTCGAAGAATACTTAAAAGAAGTCGTTAACAATGATGTCAGCTTCATCAACCTTACAAACGGTCAACAACTATCTTCTTATAAGCAAATGGTTCAGGTGCAAGCGCCACTAGGCTCACTCTTTACGCTATATGCTAATGGCAAGGCAGTGTCGGAACAGCAAGTCGGTAAAACCGCTGAGCAAGAAAAACAAAACGTCACCGCTTATGATTATTACGCTGTCGATTTGAAGCGTGGGCGCAATCAGCTACGCGGTGTAGCAACTGACGTCAATGGCAAAGTCATCTCTGAGCAGACGATCAACGTCTTGACGCCAGATAGCTTGCAAGCGATTGACTATCGTACTCAAGATAGCTTAGTCCCAGCCGATGGCATGAGTGAATATCAAATCGTCGTCAGCCTAAAGGATCGTGATGGTCGTCCTTATGTCGCTTCTACGCCGATTACTATCGATACCAATATCGGCCGTATCAACCTAAAAGACGGTAGTAAAGACGCCGCAGGCACCCAGATTACCGTCAATGGTGGTGAGCTACTGATACCCGTCACCGCGCCAAGCGTACCGGGTAAAGGCGAGCTGGTCATCGATACCGGTAGCAGAAAACAAGTGATTCCGCTACAGTTTACCGCGCAGCTACGTCCGCTGATCGCGGTCGGTATCGTCGAAGGTGCTATCTCGCTCAAAGACTTTGACGGTAGCAGTATTACGGATGCTCAAGGTGCCTTTGAACAAGAGCTGAATGATTTTGCCGGTAACGATGACTATACGGCATCTGGTCGTGCGGCAATGTTCTTGAAAGGCAAAGTGCGCGGTGATTATCTATTAACGCTCGCTTATGACAGCGATAAAAAAGGCGAGCGCCTGTTCCGTGATATCGAGCCTGGTGAGTACTATCCGGTCTACGGCGATTCATCAGCTAAAGGTTTTGACGCGCAGTCAACCAGCAAGCTCTATGTGCGCGTTGATAAAGGCCGCTCGTTCGCCATGTACGGCGATCTAAAAACTCAAATCGATAATGATGAAGGCATCAAGCTTGGTCAATACAACCGTACTTTGACGGGCCTAAAAGCCCAGTATGAAGATGATAATACGCGTGTGACTGCCTTTGCCGCTGAGACCAGCACGTCACAGCGCGTTAATGAAACTCGCGGTTTAGGTATCTCAGGTCCCTACCCATTAGCTGAAAACTTCGACGACGTGTTAGAGAACTCGGAAACTATCGAAGTGATCACTCGCGACCGTAATAACCCTGGCTTAATCGTCAACCGTGAGACCCTCACGCGTTTTGCGGATTATGAGATTGACCCAATCAGCCGCAGCTTATTTTTGAAATCGCCTATCGCTAGCCAAGACTTAGCGGGTAATCCTATCTATTTACGCGTCACGGTAGAAGTAGACGAAGGTGGCGAGGATTACTTGGTTGGTGGTATTGCAGCGAAGCAGCAACTAACGAATAAAGTCGCCATCGGTGGTAGCTATGTGAATAGCGATGACCCATTGAACAAAGAAGAGTTGGCTAGTGTCAATAGTGTTGTTAAATTCAATGATAAGCTAAAGCTGGTCGCTGAATACGCAATGAACAAAGCTGAGAACCCAAATTTTCAGTCAAGCAATCAAATTAACGCGACAGAATTGACTGATAGTGATGTTGAAGGTAACGCACTACGTATTGAGCTTGATTTTGATAATAAGAAAAATACGCGAGCTAAAGCTTATTATAATGATGCTGACGAAGGTTTTGTCACTGGTGCATCACCGCTTACGGCTGGACGTACTGAGTCTGGTGTAGAGTTTACTCATACTTTAAATGATAAGAAAACTGCTCTTAAGTTAGAAGGCGTACGCACAGAAGAGCATACTACTGACGCTAGCCGCGAAGGCGTGCAAGCAAGCGTTGAGCATCGTTTAAGCGAGAACATCGTTGGTGAAATTGGGGTTCGTTATTACAAACAAGACGCGACTGCTGCCTCACGTAATACTCAAGCCGCGACAGACGTTGTAGATATTACAGACGACACTCTGTTTAATGATGACATAATCAATCAGTCAGCGTTGAGCAGCGTTAGTAACGCTGAAGAAGATATTGAAGGTACGACTGTTCGTGCTCGTATTACCTCTCGTCTACCTAAGTTGAATAACAGCTTGGTATTTGCAGAGTATGAGCAAGATATCGAAAACAGCTCACGTAATGCAACTTCTATCGGTGGTGAGACACCGCTCGGAAATCTAGGTCGACTATACGCACGTCATGATTTGATTAATAGCCTATCTGGTACTTATGGTCTTGATGATACAGATGAGCGTCAACGTACTACTGTTGGTTTTGACGCGACTTACATGAAAGATGGTAAGGTTTATAGTGAATACCGCATGCGCGATGCCATCAGTGCACGCGAAGCAGAAGCAGCCATTGGTCTAAAAAACAAGTGGTATGTTCAAGAAGGGCTAACCTTAAACACTTTATTTGAGCGTGTTGAATCTCTGGAAGGTGAAGAAAGTAACACTGCAACAGCGGCAGGTATCGGTGTTGAATATCTTGCCAAAGAGAATTATAAAGCATCAGGACGTTTTGAAAAACGTTGGGGTGAAACAAGTGATACGCTACTTGGTAGTGCTGGTATCGCCTATCGCTATACTGATGAGGTTACTTTCTTAGCCAAAGATATCTACTCACGCACTGACTATAGTGATGGCGATCGCACTATCAATCGTTTTCAGCTAGGTGCTGCGTATCGTGACTACGATAGCAATCAGTTAGATATGCTTGCAAAATTCGAATATCGTTTGGATGATAATAATACTGGCGATGACGCTTACCAAAAAGATACCATGATTTGGTCATGGAATGGTAATTACCATCCTACGCGTCCTTTAACGTTGTCTGGACGTTATGCTGGTAAGTATACAGAATACGAAGCAGATAGCTTAACTAGTAATAATACGGCTCACGCTGTTTATGGCCGCGGTCTTTATGACATCAGTGAGCGTTGGGATATTGGTTTACAAGCAGGTACTTACTGGAATGATCAAGCAAATGACTTAGCTTATATGCTTGGTGCAGAAGTGGGTTATAGCCCAATGACCAACCTTTGGTTATCACTTGGTTATAACTTCATGGGCTTTGAAGATGAAGATATTGCTTATGACGACAGTACTCAGCAAGGTGCTTACTTTAGATTGCGCTTTAAGTTTGATGAAGACTTATTTAAACGTGAAGATCCGCGTAAGAACCAACGTCTAAGCAGCAATTCTGCATTTTAATTATTTGATACTAATGATACTGTCGTAAGTACAATCTTATGACAGTATCATGATTGTCTTATGATGAATTATTTTGTCATTCAATAAACAATTAAGTCAGCCCTAGTAATGGTAAATAATACCAACGTTTATTACCTTAACATAAGGTTTACACCATGTTTGATTCAGCCATCAAAGCAGCACCTTTCAAGCGCTCAGTATGCGTTACACTATCAGCTTTATTCTCGTTAACCTTTATGCAGCCAGCTTTAGCTAAGAGTGAGACTGTCCAAGTGGCTAACTCAACTAGCATGGCTAAATACTGCCATGATGATAATCAGACTCAAGCACGCTCTTATAGATATCAAAGCGAACAACAGCGCCTATTAAATTGTATGGTCACGCAATTAAAACCTTATCAACAAAAAGACAAGACAGCAGCTCAACAGTATTTCGCTTACAAAGCGCAAGCGTGGTTGAACTATGCTATTCATCAAGACAGTATGAATAGCCGCTCATCCGCAGGTCAAGTTGCGTTAGAAATGGCAGAGCCTATATTGCAAGCGCTAGATAATGACACGGTACAAGACTTGGGCTTGCATCAAGATATTCCGTCTACCTCTGCCTTGATGCGCCCTGATCTATGGGCAACTTTAAGCGCACTTAAAGACGGTGATGGCATAGCGTCAACACCACGTGAGATGGCTTTTAGTGAAGTGGCTTTAATTTGGGCAGCAACCAATCAATGCGCACGAGGTTGGCGCGAATCTGGTATGCATTTTCGCATGGCAGACCGCTGGCTCGAACAGGCCCGCGAAGCTTACGTCAATGCCAATGATGCACAGACCAATGTAGCACTAGAGAAGTCAATAGTCAGTTATCATAAGCAGTATTCGCCTTTAGACGCGAGCGATGATACTTGCCGTGGACAAGATTTGACATATAACCGTTAGAATAATCGCTGTTTTATTAAAAATATCAATCTCTATTACTTTAAATCTTATGCTAAAGATTAGACGCGAAAAAGCCGACATATTTGTCGGCTTTTTTATGTTTAAGGTGAGCTCAATTAGCGGTTTTTACGTGGCAACTTTTCTGGTAGGTAACAACGTAAATAAGCAATAAATGCTGTATTTGCTTCTTGGATATACTCTTCAGTAATACTCTGATGACGGCGATAAGACAACGTAAAAATAGCATTTACGATGCTATAAGCAATCAGCAAGATATCTTGGATATCATGGAAGTTTGGCATCTCATAACGCTCTGACAAACGCTTATAGACCAGATCAACGATTTGATGATCCATATCTTCACCAAAACTGTCACCTTCAAAATCAGGTGTATTGGTGTCGTAGATAAGCTTGGCTTTTGTCTCATCATTATGGAATATCGTAATACAACGATCGATAAGCGCCGTTAAATACCCTTGCCATCTGTCATAGTTACCAATATCGACCGTCTCTACCATCTCTAATATTTCAATCGCATTTAAAAAACGCAATGCTAAAAATATTGCTTCAATATTAGGGAAAAAGTGGTAAGCAGACGCTCTTGGTATACCCGCTTCTTCACACACAGCTGCCAACGTAATATCGTTAATAGCATGCGTTTCGCTCAATTTTTTGGCACCAGCCAAAAGTTTTTGGCGGCGTACACGGCCTTGTTGGCTGGTAAATTTAAACTTGTTCGGTACAAGTTTTTTTGCCAATTCTGAGTCTACCAACACATCTTCAATTTTGTCGTCTTTGTTATCACTCATTATAAATCTCTTTATGTTACGCCCTATTGTATAGATATAATCTTCATCAGACAGTATTCATCCAAAACTAACGGATTACTGGCTATTGGCTAAAATATAGCGCCAATATTATCGTTACCACACTCGATGAGGAGGCATCATAAACGCTTGTACACTATCAAGCAAGGGACATGAATGGGTTAGAAGTTCATGTATCGATTAATACTCTACTAGAGTTAACTGTTTAATTTTAAAAAGTTAATCATTAAGTTTGATTTTCGCTCTTATAATACCATGATCAGTGACTCTGTCTGCATAATCCCATTTAAGGTGATCATTGAAATAATCAACGCGTTCAACCTGACCAAGCGAAAACTTACTATCAGGTAAAAACTCCTCTGAGACAAACAGCTGATCGATTACTTCTGGCATGCCTTGGTATATATGGGTGTAGGCGACATCTTTCATCCAGCCATAGCGAGCCTGAATGCGAGCAGCATCAAAAAGTGCAACGTCGCGCATACTTTTATCGTAATTGACCTCACCAGTTTCGGTCATCAACTGAGTGGTAACACTACCTGTCACATCATTCATATCACCTAGCAGTATCAATGGCTCACGCGTATGATGCAAACGCTCCATAATCGCCATTCGAATCGAGGCGGCTTCTGCAGCACGCATGCACAAACTGCGCAGCTTGGCACGAATACGAATATTGGGATCATCCATATCTTCTAGTGGATTGCCGTTCTTATCACGTAAGAAAAAAGCACGTTTACTTTTTAAATGCGCAGTAATAATCGTTATTGGTTGACCATATGCATCGACACGCAATACGAGCGGTGGACGATTAAAGCGCTCATAAGGTCCTATATCTGGAATATCAATCACAGCCTTTGGTGCAATATCTTCTAATAGACTGGTTTCTAACTGCTCAAATCGGCTGATAATACCGACAGCAGGTGTATTCTGTGCACCCATGCCTTTGGTGTATATACTCGCGCTATCGTTACTGGCAAGTGGAATGACCGCTTGCTCGGGCTTGAAACCTAGTGAAACAGCCAGCGCTTCTAATGCATCACTATCCCAAACCTCTTGTACTGCGATAATGTCAGCATGCGCTTTAGCCAATAAATCTGTAAGACCTCGCAGCTTATGTTCATAGGCTTTATCGTTATAAGCTGGCGCATTTTCATAATAAGTTCGATTAGGGTTCGCAAAGTTCAGCAAGTTGGCCGTTGCGATATAAAACTGTTTATGACCTTCAGTGTTATTACTCATATATTCCCCATCGCTCTCATTATTATAGTACATAATATTCACGTATGTGTATACGCTGCAAATTTTATGCCTAAAAAAACTCCCAAAGTTAAACCTTGGAAGTTTTAAGATAGCATAAATGTTGATAAGTAGATTTACTAGGGCGTGTCTTCAATTGGATAAGCCCTAAATAATAGTTACAATACCGCATCTATTGAGTCGATGCGAGAAATACAAGTTATGGCAAGAAAAGCATTAACAGATACGCTTTGGGATCAATTGCAA
>NZ_JASDCR010000009.1:0-148578 GCF_030407795.1 Psychrobacter sp. APC 3279
TTAATTCTCGCCCATTGGTCATCTCGTAGGGCATGGCGTCTTGTCATGAGGGTTTTACTCAGATTGCTAAATATAGAGTTACTATAGCTTATTCTAAAATAACTGTGCTAATTGATGACACGCCCTAATATGATTATTGTCTTTAAGGCAACATTTTAAAGCTTTTTGAAGAAATCATTTTTAAAACGAATATCGCTAAAAATAGCGCGTTCTCAACAGTCGGTTTTGCTACGATAACTTACTATAACTAAGACCAAAAACAACTAGGAGTATAGTATGGCAGTTCAAGAACAACGAGGGTCTCAACAAAAAACATTAGGAATCATCGGTGGTATGAGCTGGGAGAGTACCGAGAGCTATTATCGTCTGATTAATGAAGGTATCAAGCATCAGCTTGGTGGACTACATTCAGCAGATTTGTTGATTCATAGTGTGGATTTTGCGTTGATCAATACGTTACAGGAGCAAGGCAGATGGGACAAGCTAGGTGTGATAATGGCTAACAGTGCTCAACGTCTACAAGCAGCTGGCGTACAAGGGATCATGATTGCCTCTAACACGATGCACAAACTGGTCGATGACGTGCGCTCCGCCACAGACTTGCCGTTGACTCATATTGCTGATGCGACTACTGATGCTATCAAAAACCAGAATCTTACTAAAATAGCCTTACTTGGCACTCAGTTTACGATGACTCAAGATTTTTATAAGCAGCGTCTTATGGATGCGGGTTTACAAGTATTGATACCAGAAGATGAGGCACGAGCAGAAGTGCACCGCATTATCAAAAAAGAGCTGTGTGTCGGTGAGTTTAAAGACAGCTCACGAGAGTATTATCGTCAAGTGATTAAAGATTTGGCAGCGAAAGGGGCAGAGGGTGTGATATTAGGCTGTACAGAAATTGGTTTACTTATCAAACAAGCCGACAGCCCCATACCTGTATTTGATACCACAGCTATTCATGCAGCGGCGGCGGTGGATTTTTTGTTAGAGTAGTGCGGACTGATAAAAATATTTAAGCCTATAACGTTTTTACCAGTCGCTCAAGCAGTTCAAACGTGCTTTCTTGTTTGACCACAGTTACCCCTTGTCCTGCCCATAAAGATTGATGTTCTGCATCCATATTCTGGGACGCATGAGCTCGCATAGATTTGGACATGGCATTTAATTGTGGGTAGGGCGGTAGCTCATCAGCGCTTTCAAATTGAGTAAAATCACGCAGATAATCGTTTAATAAACCACGAGCGAGCTTACCTGAAAATAATCGAGTTAGTTGGGTTTCTGAGCTGCGTATGCTGTGACTGGCATCGAGTAAGGCTTGTTTGTAAGTATCATTGATACCGCATTGGTCAGTGGTCAAAAACGCCGTCCCCATTTGTGCAAGCTCAGCACCTGCCGCTTGTACTGCCTTGATATCCTGTCCCGTCATAATGCCACCTGCTGCAACCAAAGGAATGTCAGTACAGGCGCGGGTCTGGCCAATCAGCGTCAATAATCCCAATGGATCGCTTGCACTTTGCGGTAACCAACCACCGCGATGACCTCCCGCTTCGACCCCTTGTACACATACCGCATCTGCGCCAATATCTGCCCATGCTTTCGCTTCTAGTGGATGATTGGCGGTACCGATGACGCGTGTGCCGAGACTTTGCAGACGCTGAACTTGCTCAGCACTGATAATGCCAAAGGTAAAACTGGCAACGGGAACGGGATTGTCATAGAGCACTTTTAGCTGCTCTGCGAAGCTCTGCGCTGGGCGTTCAGGTAGTGTAAATTCAATATTATTGTCTTGATAGTATTGACTTAGCCAAGCGGGAATTTCGGTATCAAAGGTCGTAGATTCTTGCTCAGACAATACCATGAGATTGATCATAAACGGTCGGTTAGTGAGCGATTTAATGGTATCAATTTGGCTGGTCAAAACATTTGGCGCCGTCATGCCAGATCCTAATGAGCCCAGTCCACCAAAATTACTCACCATCGCTGCCAGCTCAGGCGTGGTTGCACCTGCCATTGGCGCTTGAATGATAGGGTAGGTTAAGTTTAGAGTATCAAGTAAGGTCATGATGGGTAGCCTTTTATTAAGGTGTTTGCATGGCTTACTGTAGCAGAGGTAGGCAGTGCGCGTGTTAGATAGTGTTTATTTAGTTGCTGAATAGAAGGGGTAGATTTTGACTATGGTTTATTCAGCATAGCTCACTAGTTATTATGATATTAATACTGCGTCTATTATCTCTTCCGAATTCTTAGTGGTAGTGGAAATGAAGAGTTGTAAGGATAAGGTTTCGTACTAGGCTGATTGGTAATAAAATTGACTAAAGCCTCTAAAACGTCTTCAGTAGTGTCTTTAGATAGTATTTTTACCTTACGGCCTTCATTGTTGCGTACAGATATTGGTATCTTCTTAAAGCGATACATCATCTGATTTTGCTCATCTTCGCCAAATTCTATGTCACTTTTTTCTTGAAAAGAATTATTAGTACTCTCTACTGGTGTAGAGGGTTTAAAAATACTCCATGAAAACATCATTGAATTTTCAAAAAAGTCTGAATGATTGAAGTGTATTAGGTTATCTTTTTTGATATCTTGCAGTAAATCGAAAAATTGATAAGATATTAAACTATGATTCATTTTCAAGTGTAAAAATAAGGAGGTTAAATAGGTTACAAGCTTATTATGCTCTGCTATAGGGCTTTTCCTTCTAAAATAAGGTTGCCCCTGATTATTTATCTGTTTTTTGTAGCTATAAGCTTGGTCTAACATTAAAGCATCGTTTAGTCTCCAATTCACATCACTCAATGGGTTATAAAGATCAAAATTTATAATAGATACAATAGCCTTAGGTATTTGATCTATTTTTTTAAAAAAACCAATAGAGTTCTCTGCATACCATTCGCTTAATTGAGTCAATGCACTCTCATTATTGTCTTTAGCCTTGTTTAAGCTTTCTGTAAGAAACTCCTTATCTGAGCTAACAGGATTCCCAATGGTTCTTTTTTCAGATTTTAGACTATTGATCAATGCATTTTTAATACTATCTGCTAAATGATCTAACTGATTGAGCTTGTAGATATCCTCTAATATTATCTTATCAATAGAAACAATGACATTATCTTCTGATTCGTTGTCTATTTCCAATAAGTCTACATTATTCAAATAATTGTATTGAGAGGAGTACTCTAGTCCTCCAATATACTTTGAGTCATAGATTCGGCGAAAAATATCTGTTGCCCAGACACCTAAATCAATTGCTATATCTGCTCTAATATCTTGTAGTAACTCTTTTTTATGTAGGAGTTCGAATTCTTTGACTAACTCTGCATAACTCTGATTACTTAAAAGATCTGATATCTTTTTTTGCTCACCAGAAAGTATATCCTTTCCATCCTGTGAAGATGGTCTATAGAAGTCTTTGGTTTCAGCCTTGGATTTTATTTTTTTAAATAATGCTCGTTTTATAACATTATCGTCATATGTGGCTTGATTAAGGAATTTCTGGAAAATCGTCATGGTATATCTAAGAGATGCATACATTTCATAATAGCTATACTGTCTATCTGTATTTATGAACTTATAACTATTGCCATGAATATTTCCAAGAGGAGCAAAAGCAACTTTTTCTTCTTGTATCGACGATAAGATAGTGTCGATAGCCTCGCTATTAGTCTCATTTTTAAGCTTTAAAGAATGCAAATAAGCGATGAAATCATTACTGCCTTCATTAGCCTCCATCATTTGCAATATGTCAGTTCTAACCTTTGAGACCTCACTTCCGTTAGATGAATCCTGAATTCTAAACACAATATCAATAAGCTTCAATCTAGCTTTAACATTTGCACCATTTTTAGGGTGCAACATCAGCTGTCTTGTGTATAGCATCACCAAAAATACCTGTTCAAACACCATCTTTTTAACGTTTTGAGTCTCTTTGACAATACTATCAATATCCTTATCACGTACTCCTAGTACTTCCAGATTTAAATTTATTAGGCTCTCATCGTTTTTTTTGTAACTTGAGTTCATTCATATTTTCCTATGTGTAGTCTTGCTTTAAATGATTTGGCGATATAGTTTGTAAGTATTTAATATATCGAAGATGATTATAAATAGTACCTAAAAAGTATATAAGATATAAAATTATAATATTTTTATTAAATAGATACGATTTATTGATATAAAAATTCAAACCATATCTAAATAATAATTTAACATTTTTGAATAAGATATTAATGAGTTGTTCCATATCTATATTCTACTTTAATTCCCTTACTATTATAGTACTATTCAACTGTAGTGATAATAATGGTCTATAGATAGGAGGTATTTATGAGAGTTACAACCCATATGGCACAGCGGATGAATAATCGTGGCATTGTCCAAAGCATGGTTGATTTGACTCTAGAGATAGGAGTTATTAAGGGAGATAAATATATAACTGACCGTCGATGTCTGGATGACTATTTAAACGAGCTAGACACTAGATTAATAAGCTTTCGTTCAATTTATAAGAAATATGAGCACTATAGAGTTTCAACTATTATAGCTAAAGCAATCAATAGGCTGGTACAACTCAGGAGTTTGGCATTAAAAATGATGAACAAAGGAGGAGTAACGGTAGTGGTCTGTGGAAACAATCTAGTAACTACCTACAATACGGATAGCCATCATCAATATAAATCATACTAATAGAGATATAAATATGAATAATACATCTGAGCTCGTTATAAATTGGCATTTTACAGAAGCTTGCAACTACGCTTGCGATTTTTGTTTCGCAAAGTGGGATAAACAAGGCAGAAAAGAGCTGTTTCATGATGAATACTTGACAGATAAGCTGTTAGACGAAATTTTTGAGTTGAAGACTATACTGGAAGACGAACAAAATACTAAATTTGATGGTGTTAGATTAAACTTAGTTGGTGGCGAGATATTCTTATATAAAGCCAAAGCTATTCATATAATAAAGCGTGCTAAAAGTTATGGCTTTCGTGTGTCCGCTATTACAAATGGCAGTCGTCTAGATGCTGAATTGCTCTCACTAATAGCTGAAAATCTAGACTGGATAGGTTTCAGTGTGGATTCTACAAACCATAAAACTAATTTGATTATCGGGAGATCTGAGAAGAACAAGGTAATGGATACTGACAAAGTTCGTAGCGATATCCATGCTTTGCGAAAGCTAAACCCTGAGATAGATATAAAAATCAATACGGTAGTTAATAGTAATAATTTTAATGAAGATTTATCGGGATTTATTAGAGATGTTAATCCTTCTAAATGGAAAATATTTAAGGTACTACCCAGCCAGGGCTATACTTCAACGATTACAGACACAATGTTTAGTGTATTTTTAGATAAGCATGCAGATTTTGAAAGCATCATAGCATCAGAGGACAACAATGAGATGACGGATTCATACATTATGGTAGACCCATTAGGTCGTTTCTTCCAAAACTCTAATTTAACTGATGGTTATGTTTATAGTCATCCTATTGTTGAGACTGGTGTTAAAAAGGCACTTAGTCAAATAAACTTTAGTTTTGACAAGTTTTTAGGTCGTTACAATATTAATGAAAAGCTTATCGATACTGTTCCAAGGTTTACGTAATATTAATGCAAATTAGATTACTATTAATAAGCTTCTTGAACATAGTCATTAGTTATACTAGCTCAGACCTAATCTGATATCTTGCTTAATTAAAATAATATAAAAAATCGGTGCGCTGGGCGCACCTACTCAAAATTTCAATCTATGTGGAAAATTTATTCATTACAAAAAAAGAACCGGCCTCCAAACCATCCAACGATGACTAAGAAAACTGACCCACTTCTATAGCTTTATTAACTAACTTTGCTTACCGTTTAATTCAACTGCAACGACCCTTTCGCATTCATCAGCAGCTCAACCACATCATCACCGCTAATCACTTCAAAGCGCTTATCGATATCTGACTCTTCTACGCCGTTGTGTTTCATACAAGCGCCGCAGACCAGTACTTGTCCACCTTTTTCGATAAAGGCTTCTAGTAACTCACCAGCTGGCTCAAACGGATCGCCAATATCTACATTGTCTAGCGCGTTTGGTTTTGCCAGATGTACGGCATCCACCATGAGTATGACAGTAGCAGAATGGCCTTTTTTCAGTGCCACGCCTGCCATAGTAAACGCTAAAGTAATTTTGCTTGGGTTTGATTCACTATTATCAAATAACGTACCGACATAATCTGTTGTATTAGCCATATTATTCTCCTTATAAGACTATATTTGTTTTATCTGAGTATGTACTCACTACTATCCTAACATTTATTATATATATTTATATAATGAGTTGTTATGAAATAGTAGCTATAAGGTTGCTTGCTTGTACCGTCTGTTAAATAAGATAAAAGTAATGGATTACTGCTTTATAAAGTTAAGTTAGTCAGCTGTATCGACAGGCGGCCACGGACGATCAGCATCACTTTTGATCCACTCAGCCACGTAACCCGTTGGCGGTAGATCCCATTCAGACTGACCCAACGCAGCCAGTACTTGTGCCGTGTCGATTACTCTACCACCCTTGGTCACACCAGTACGCAGTAGTCCAGATGAGCAAGGCTG
Source organism: Psychrobacter sp. APC 3279 (assembly GCF_030407795.1). Taxonomy (NCBI): domain Bacteria; kingdom Pseudomonadati; phylum Pseudomonadota; class Gammaproteobacteria; order Moraxellales; family Moraxellaceae; genus Psychrobacter; species Psychrobacter sp. APC 3279. The sequence continues at coordinate 6,601 of NZ_JASDCR010000009.1, forward strand.
TCCTTTGACCCACATTGATTGCTCTATATACAACCAGCGCGCGTCGATACCGACGATTTTGGTCTTGAGCGTGACTTTTTGAAAGGCGCGAATACGCTTACGGTATTGAATAGTGCTGCCAGCGATGACCAAACCCCAGCGTTGTTTTAACAACTGCTTGCCAAGCCCAGTCCGTACTGCAAAGTCCATACGACCCAAATCATAAAGCGTAAATACGCGGCCGTTATTCATTTCCAAAAAATTATCTATATCGGATAAGCGGCAGCGAAACTGAATCTCACTGGTGTCCTTAAACGTCAGTGTGTCGCCCTTTTTTGCTTTTAGAGCAGCATGAGCGATGGTGCTAGCATAACGGATAAATGGGTACATAAAGTCGTCTCGAAGGTTTAAAGGATAGTATTAAAAGTCGTTAGATTAGGAGCTATTGTCAGGGTTACTTAGGCCTATTTTTTACGTGACTCGACCCCAATCCAATTGAAGTACGCACTAACCGTTTCGGGTATCCAGTTGATATCAAATTTTGAAGATTTGCCATTAGTATTATTTTTTGCTCGACCTTCATCTGAGCGATAACGCAAATAGCCGATATGTCCACCGTGCTCAGTATCTAAGATAGTGACGCTATCAGAGACATCGTTTGGTGTCGCGGTAAAGCCAATAAACGGATCGTCCTTTGCACTGATGAGTAATAAAGGCTTGGTCACTTTGATCAAATAGGGAAGGGCGGACGAGGCTTGATAGTAGTGGTTGTTAGAGCGGTAGCCATGACGCGGCGCGGTAAAGATATCATCAAAGTCACTGATGCGATTGACCGCTTTGATCGAGTCGATCTCCTCTTGAGTAATGTCATTGGCAAGCGCTTTTTTGATAATTGGGTTGAGCAAATAAGGCGTATAGATACGATGACTCAAAAAGCTATGCATACTAAGCGCCGCTGATGACATATCGACTGGCGCAGAGATAACTACGGCACCTTTACAAAGAACCTTGTCTTCGTATTCGCCCATATATTTTGCCAGTGCATTGCCACCTAAAGAGACACCGACCGCATACATATTGGCGTATTTTTCGCTTAGGTTTTGCAGCATGTAGTGCACTTCGCCCGTATCACCTGCATTATAAAACACCCGTCCACTAGCAGGAATACCGCCGCAACTACGGAAATGTGCCACCACAAAGTGCCAGCCTTGCGCGTGCATTTGGTATGCTAGTGCGCGAGCATAATGACTGTCACTACTGCCTTCCATCCCATGGAATAATACAATCAATGGGGTTTGCTCAAGATCGCCATTTTTTGATGCTTCTATAGGGTGCGCATCATAGAAGTCATAAGCAATATCACTCTCGTCCAATGAGTCTTTTTCGACCACGCGGCGGTAGGTCGGTGCCTTTGGCGCAAAAAACTTAGGTAAGATGCTTTGCAGATGTGGATTAGTTAGCCAAAATGGTGGCTTAAAAGGTGCTGGAGAGAATGGTTTGGTTGAAATTGACATATATTGGTCTTATTTAATAATCGTGAAAAAACAAATAGAGTAGCGTGGTAAGGTTTTTTATCATAACGCCAGTACCTGTGAAAACCAATGATTTTCAGTGAACGCATGATTACTGAAAACAGCTACTGAAAGCAGTTACTGAGAAGTAGCTGCTAAAAATCATTTACTGAAAAACAATTTCTGTAAAAAGCTAATAAATGTATTGAAAAGAGAACTGTCTAAAGTTTGCGACGAGAATAGCTAGTCAGATTTTTATTCTTCTGGCTTGTCCAATACTCGACCATCCATTGCTAAACGCTCTTTTAAATTTTCGACATCTGCTTCAGCAAGTGTGGCGGTTAGGGTTACTTGCTTGCTATAGGCGACATCATCGATATGACCGCCAAGGCTCTCTATCATATAGCGGCATTGTGCTTCAGTCGCAAACTCTGCCAGTATCTGAATCTGAGTCATTGGTACATAAGGGTTTAGTATCATCTCGTCGACGGCCGCTTGGGCAGAGCCTGCATAGGCACGGGTGAGACCGCCAGCACCCAACTTGATACCACCGAAGTAACGTACTACGATGATAATCACATTGCCGATTGACTTATGTTGTAGCACATTCAATATCGGTCGACCCGCTGTACCACTTGGCTCGCCATCATCATCGAAACCAGCACTAGTGGTATTATCTGGATCACCGATGATGTATGCCCAGCAGAAGTGCCGTGCATCGGGGTATTGCTCTCGCAGTTGTTCCACGTGAAACATTGCTTGATCGCGAGAGGTCACCGGATAGGCGTAAGCGATAAACTCAGATTTTTTAATTTCGAGTCGCGTGGTAACGGCACGTTTTAGCGTTTGATAGCTCATATTTCATCAGGCTTAGGTTGGATATGTTAAACTGGTCTGACTTTCACTGGCTTTTGTATTGAGCACAGTGTTCATTTAATTTTTCATTATAGTACCATTTCTAACCATCGAAGATAACGAGCCGCTCACGGCTGAGTGTTGGCGTCGTTAGTTTCTGATTTAGGGCTGGTATAATAAAACCGATGGTAGTAAATAGTATGCGTTTAGATAAATTCATTAGTAAAGCCACTGAGCTGTCGCGTAAAGAGTCAAAGAAGATCATGCACGCCGGCGAAATCACCGTAAACGATCAAGTGGTTAAAGATCCTGGCCTACATGTTGATGTCGTCAATGATGATGTGATGTGGGCAGGCGAGCCGTTGTCGGTTGCTGCGGGCAATCGCTATATCTTGTTATATAAGCCTGAAGGCTTCGAATGCACGCTAAAAGTTAAAGAATATCCAATCGTCACCGAACTGATTGCTGTACCAGAATTGGGCAGTCTGCGTATCGCCGGACGTCTCGACGTCGATACTACTGGCGCATTGCTCATGAGTGATGATGGTGGCTGGCTACATCGTGTCACCAGTCCTAAGCACGAGCATGCCAAGGTGTATGAGCTGACTTTGGCAGATGCAATGGATAGTGATGCACAAGAAAAAGCCGTTAAGAAAGTGGCTGAAGGCATCTTGCTTGAAGGTGATTACGAGCCAACCAAGCCTGCTGTTCTTGAGTTCATTGATGAAAAACATGCACGCCTCACATTGGAGCAGGGCAAATACCATCAGGTCAAACGTATGATGGGTTACTTCGGTAATCGAGTCACCGATCTGCACCGCGCCAGTATCGGTCATATCAATCTAGAAGGGCTAGAAAAAGGCGATAGTCGTTTCTTAACGCCAGAAGAAGTTGCCAAGTTTTAATCAATGAGCACTGAAATTATTAAGCTTTGGCATTAGTATTTGTCTTGAAATTATCGTTTTAAACCCATTAGCAGCCGCTACTCAGTGTGCTGCTTTTTGCGGTCTACTATATTGTATTTATGTCTACTACCTACCTGTGTTGCCTATCTCTTAAAGCTAAGTAGCAGTTTTGCGACTTTAGCCATTTTGCGCTTTGCAAAACTATCCCATATGCTACAGTCTTTTTAATCTATATTTTTATGACAGACAACCCTTAAACCAATTCCAAGAACCTGACTAATCAGAAAGTGGATTGCTACCTTTCAGTTAGTGGTAGATTTAGTGGTAGATTTGGAATTGGTCTTAATATTAAAAACTGCCATTATTAAAAACCAGATAGGAATCTCTCTGTGACATTACCTGTATTAAAGTCCGCTAGCCTAATCAGCGTCATACTATTAGCAACCACTGCTTGCGCTCAGCCAAGTTCAGCAGATGCTAATAGCAATAACGTAACGCAAAGCACTACAAATTCGCAAGTAGCTCAAACAGTGAGTGCAACTGTCGATAAGCGATTGCGCCAAGTACTGACCCAAGCAGGCATCAAAACAAAGATTACTTCTATTGTGCCATCCAAACTGCCCAATATGTATCAAGTGAATTTGGCTGGCCAGTTGCCGCTGCACATCACCGAAGATGGTCGTTACGTCATTCAGGGTGAGCTACAGAAAAACCCAAGTAAGCAAGTTGTCACCAAAACACCAGTACGTAGCACGAGTACGCAAGTAGGCAAACCTGTCAGTGCCTCAGTCAAATCGTCTATGCTAGCAAATATGGCGGCGCTTAAGAACATGAGCGCGAAAACACCATTCTTTTATACCGCAGTACCGGGGGTCATCTGGGGCGCAACCCTAGAAGGCGTGCCGTTTTTACTATCAGATGATGCGCAGTATATTACCGATGGTGAAATATCAGTCATCGAAAACGGTCAATTTATCGGCCTCGATGAGAACTTTGAAAAACATAAAAACCAGTCGGTGTTTGCGTCATTGGACAAAAGCCAGCTGATTACTTATCCAGCGACCACTACTGAGAGAGCCGTTATCTATGTGGCAGATGATGTGAACTGCCCTTACTGCCGCCGATTACATCAGCAAGTGCCCTCACTCAATGCAAAAGGCGTGACGGTCAATGTCATCGGCTATCCGATATATGATGCGTCACCGAAGCAGATGCGTGGTATCTGGTGCCAAGCGGATGAAGACAGTCGTCGTCAGGCATTTGACAAAGCGATGCTACAGGGTGAAATGACGCCTGCATCAGCAAGTTGTACAGTTGACCATGTGACACCTAATCGTGAAAAAGCAGCTGGACTCGCGGTAATGGCGACGCCTGCAATCTATCGTGAAGATGGCGTGCTATATCAAGCGAGTTTTGAAAGCCCAGAATTTCTAGAATTCTTGGGTGTTGAATAATCGACTGGTATGGTTGGGTGTTCTAGCAATTCAAAACTTTAAGATATTGGACTGTTAAACAATGTAAAAAAACCGCCTTATGAATCAGTTCATAGGGCGGTTTTTTTGGTTCTATTCAGACATTTTTGTATCTCAAAAGCTGTCTTAAATAATTTATGGTAAGACAATATCAATAATTTTCCAATTGATAAGCCCTTCACGCTGCATCTCGATAGTGAGAGGGTAGCCTTTTACCTGACCACTAATACTAAAGCAGTTGATACCGCAGTAGCTAAGCGTTGGCTTTTCACTGTCATTGCCTTGGGCGACATGCTGTTCAAGTTCGGCAGCTTGTTTTTTCATGACTTGCTGCATTTGGCTTTTGACCACGGCATCGACATCACCGCGCTGAATGATTAAGCTTTGAATTAGGTTTTTCAAGTCAACTTGATCGCTAGCGATGGCCCATGCTGCGGCTAGCTCTTTGGTTGCTGTATTGGCTTGACCTTGGGTATTAATTACCTTTTCGATATTTTGTGGGGTGATAGCACCTTCAACTGCCTGCGCGATAAAACCATTCGCGGCTTGGGTCAACGGCTCACCGCCTAGTTCAGAAATTAATGGATACTTAGTCATTGTCGTTGCAAATTGGCTGGTTAGCTGATTTTGGACGCTTGGTCGCACTTGCTCATAATCAATAGCCGCGGCGATAGTGGCACCGTCTTTATCGTCATAAGCGTTTTTGAGCTGATAAGCGCTGTAGTAAGGCGAGCCTGCATATACTGCTACCGCAATGATGATTAATAGAATAACCAGCTTTTTCATAAGACCTAATACCTTGTCGCAAGCGTCATCACTATGAGTATAAATGACCGTAGATGTGGCGGTAAATATTAGCACGACTGGGCATCGCTCAGGTACGAAAAGCTTTGCAGTAACCTTAATGAATCGTTTGGCTTTTGCCGCAGCGAGGCCAACTGCTAATTTCATCATTTAAGAGCTTGATAAATCAGCAGACCATCTCCATAAATAGCGCAAACTTTTTATAATTGATTTGGCTAAGCAGCCTTCACCGTATTTGTTGGTTAAGTCTAAGCATTATGGTTCTATAGCATGGTGAATTGTTATGTTTCATGTGAAACGTTATACATATCCGTTAGCTAAGAACCACGAATAAGATTAAGACAATTATCAATTGAGCTGATGATTTGACGAGCCGGTGTGGCTGTAAAGACGATAGGAGAGAGCATGAGTAAGCGCGATTTTTATGAAATATTAGGTGTCAGCAAGACCGCTGACAGCAAAGAAATTAAGCGAGCCTACCGTAAGCTTGCCATGAAATACCATCCAGATCGCAACTCTGATGATCCTGATTCGGAAGACAAATTCAAAGAAGCTTCAATGGCTTATGAAGTATTGAGCGACGAAGAGAAACGTTCAGCCTACGACCGTATGGGCCATGCAGCCTTTGAAAACGGCATGGGTGGCGGCGGCTTCGGCGGCGCAGGTGGCGGCAACTTCCAAGATATCTTTGGCGATATCTTTGGTAACTTCGGTGATATCTTCGGTCAGCAACGTGGTGGCGGCGGTGGGCGTACGCGTCGCGGCTCTGACTTGCGTTATGTGATTGAGCTGACATTAGAAGAAGCTGTACGTGGCTGCAAAAAAGAAATCAGTTTCACGGCTCCTGCGCCTTGTGATACCTGTGATGGTAAAGGGGCAAAAAATGCGTCTGATGTGGTTACCTGTCAGACTTGTCATGGCCAAGGTCAAGTACGTATGCAGCAAGGTTTCTTTGCGGTACAGCAAGCTTGTCCTCATTGCGGCGGTACTGGTAAACAGATCAAAAACCCTTGTTCAGACTGTCATGGTAATGGCGTAAAAGACAAATCACGCACCTTAGAAGTCTCTATCCCTGCAGGCGTCGATGATGGGGATCGCGTTCGTCTAGCTGGCGAAGGTGAAGCGGGTGGCGCTGGTGTACAAAACGGCGATCTATATGTCGAAGTACGCGTCAAACAGCATAATGTCTTTACCCGTCAAGGCGCTGACCTATATATGGATGTACCAGTAAGTATCACTGATGCAGCACTGGGTAAAGAAGTAGAAATCCCAACCTTAGATGGTAAAGTAAAAATCAAAGTGGCAGAAGGTACGCAAAGCGGTAAATTACTGCGTGTACGCGGTAAAGGTGTAACGCCAGTCCGTACTACCATGAAAGGTGACTTGATTTGCCGTGTGGTTATCGAAACGCCAGTGAATCTGACTCGTGAGCAAAAAGACTTATTACGCCAATTCCAAGATACTTTGGATGACGATAGCAAGCACCAACAGTCGCCACATAAGAAGTCATTCTTCAAAAAAATCGGTGATTTATTCGATTAAGAAGTAATCTAACTAAGTAGCTAGTATTAAACTAAGCCCAAAGGTTTCATGTGAAACCTTTGGGCTTTTTATTGATGGTATAAAAAGCCCTTCGTACGATGATATTTGCTAAACTTACGATAAATATAGTCAAAAATAGTTTCACCAAATATAAAACATCTAAGGTAAAAACATGAGCGAACAATCGAATAATAAATCTATCAACGTTGGGGTAATCGGTGCAGGCGGCCGTATGGGTCGTATGCTTATTGAGGCCGTACAGAACAACCCACAAACTACATTAAAAGCAGCGATTGAGCGTCAAGGCTCTAGCCTAGTCGGTGCTGATGCAGGCGAAGTTGCTGCTATCGGCCATTTAAATGTGCAAATCGTTGATGACTTAGCCACTGTGATTAATGATATCGATGTGCTGATTGATTTTAGCTTGCCTGACGCCACTGAAAAAAACATGCAAGTTTGTGCTGAGCATAATGTTGCTATGGTCATCGGTACCACAGGATTCAATGAACATCAAGAACAAGTACTGGCAAAAGCTAGTGAGAAAATCACTATCGTATATGCGGGCAACTATTCGACAGGCGTTAATTTATCATTGAAGCTACTCGGGATGGCTGCCAAAGCGTTTGGTAATGATGCTGATGTAGAAATCATTGAGGCCCATCATAAGCATAAAATTGATGCGCCTTCTGGTACGGCGTATATGATGGCCGAAGCCGTCGCGGAAGCGCGCGGACAGAACCTAAAAGACGTCGCTATTTATGGCCGCGAAGGACAAACTGGCGAGCGCGAATCTGGGACAATTGGTATTCATGCAGTACGTGGCGGCGAAATCGTAGGCGACCATACTGTGATGTTTATCGCAGATGGCGAAGTGGTTGAGATTACCCATCGTGCACGCGCGCGCATGACATTTGCCGCTGGTGCCGTACGTGCCGCAACTTGGGTCGTTGAGCAGGAAGTAGGTCAGTACAATATGCAGGACGTACTTGGATTAAGTGACTAATAACTACTTATGGTTGACGGTCAAGTTTAGCGTTATGGCTGATGGTTCGATGACTTAATAGCAGCAAGGGAGCAGGTATGAATAGTATCAAACGTTATATTAGTCATAGACTGATTGGTGCTGTTTGTACCATCAACCTTGCGAACCTATCAGCTTTTGCACTGAGTCTAGCGGTTCTACCAGTAACCGTACAAGCTAGCACTGCTCAAACCTATGTTATCCATACTTATGGTGGGGCTAGTCTGTTACCTGCAGTAAGGCAACAATTAAATAGTAGTCCTGACGGTGGCACGGTGACTACGTATCAAGATAAATTGGTACTACAAGCGACGGCACGCAATTATCAGGCGGTACAGCAGTTATTGTCTCAAATTGACCGTCAGCCACAGGCATTGGCGGTCGCCGTACGTGTTGGCAATAGTAGTAGCGGACAAGGCAATATTCAGCAAAGTCAGGTCATTATTACCAATCGCGGTATCCAAGGTGCAGGGGTTATTAGTCAGCGTAGCAGCCTGCAGCAGGGTAATAATCTATATCAAGTACAAACACTATCTGGCAGTGCGGCGAGTATCAGCACAGGTACGCTCTACTCACTGACTCAAACCTACAATGCTAATAACTATTCAACTTATCATCGTTCAGCTAGCGATAACTTAAGACCACAGATTGTGATTCAGCAGCAAATACTACTGCCAACGACGCAAGGTATTGCTGTCACACCAAGACTGCTGCCCAATGGACAGGTGGAAGTACAACTCTCCCAAGTAGAAGAAAGGTTAGTGCAGCCGAATTCACCTTATAATAAAATGAGTTCTGCTGATAATTCTACTGGCAATGCTAGCAATGCTATTCGGGGTCAAAGATTTAACAGTACGATTATCGTGCCACGTGGACAATGGGTGACGATTGGGCAAGTTTCACAAAACTCAAGCAGTAGCACCAGCAACGGTAGCCGAACTATTGATAACAATAATAGCGTGCCTATTTCTTTGCGAGTTGACTAGTTACTAAGTCGTTACGCACAAAAAAGCGCGATACGAGTATTAACCGTGCCGCGCTTTTTTGTGAAACAGTGTTAAGTACTAGTCAATATAAATCACTTCGAGCGGTGGGAAACCATTGAACTCTACCGATGAGTAAGAGTTGGTATAAGCACCAGTAGTGAGCCAGTAGATTTTGTCACCAATCTCAAGCTCTTCTGGTAGCTGATAGCCTGCTTCTTCATACATAATATCAGTTGAATCACAGGTTGGGCCTGCCAATACTACTGTACCTTCACTGGTAGATGTTTCCATCTTGGGCGTATAGACAGGGTACTTGATAGCTTCACCTAGCGTCTCGATTAAGCCTTGGAATAGACCAACGTCGGTATATACCCAACGAGTCAAATCGGTATCAGACTTACGAGAGATCAGTACCACGTCACTGACCAACACGCCTGAACCACCAACCAACGAACGACCCGGCTCCAAAATAATTTCTGGCATTTCGTCATCATTATAGTCATCAGTCAGATAGCTGGTAATTTCTTCCGCATAGACTTTAATAGGGTTGACTTCGCTAATGTAATTGGTCGGGAAGCCACCACCCAAATTGATCATTTGTAGCTTGATGCCTTCTTCGTTCTTCATCCAGTCAAACATATATTTAACTTTGGCTAATGCATCATCCCATGCAGCGACGTCTTTTTGCTGGCTACCAACGTGGAACGATATACCATAAGGCACTAAGCCCAACTCACGTGCTTGAACCAGTAGGTCGATTGCCATATTAGGATGGCAACCAAACTTACGTGACAATGGCCATTCTGCTGTCTCTGAGCCTTGAACCAAGATACGAACAAATATTTTAGAGCCTGGAGCATGTTTGGCAATGTTTTTTAGATCCGCTTCTGAATCAGTCGCATATAGATCGATGCCTTTCTCAAAAGCATATTTAACATGCTCAGCTTTTTTGATGGTGTTGCCATACGAGATACGAGATGGATCAACGCCGCAACCAAGCACGCGATCAAGCTCATAAATAGAGGCACAGTCAAAGTTAGAACCAAGGTTTGCTAGTAAATTGATTACTTCCACCGCAGGGCTAGCTTTCATTGCATAATGCAGTTTAGCGTTAGGAAACAGGCTTACCATTTCGTGGTATTTGGTTTCGATACGACTAAGGTCAACTACTAAAAAAGGCGTCTCGCGACCTTCAGCAGCCTTGGTAAATTTCTGCCAGCTGGCAGGTTCAAAATATTGGTCAATTTTGATCATTGTCATAGTAGTAAACCTTTTGTGGAAACTGTATCGGTTATAAAAGTTATCGCCAAACAGTGAATGCTAAATATTAACACTCACTGTAGACGTAACTATGTGAAGGATAAAGACGAAATAAAAAGATAAGAATAAAGAGTAGGGCTTTAAGAATTGACGGCTTGTGTCTGTTTTTCTGCTGATTGTGCTTCTTGCTTTTCGCGTATTTTAAGAACTTTGCGGACTTTATCACGAGCACGAGTCTGTTTAAGACGAGACAAATAGTCAACGAAAATTACGCCATTTAGGTGATCCATTTCATGTTGGATACAAACAGCAAGCAGTCCTTCAACGACCTCATCGATGACCTCACCGTTACCATCTAACGCTTCAATACGGACTTTATTAGGACGCTCGACCTTGTCATAGACATCAGGTACAGATAAGCAGCCTTCTTCATACGGTTGCTTTTCTTCTACCAGTGGCGTGACTTTTGGATTGATAAAAACTCTAGGAGAGCTTTTGTCTTCAGACAAATCCATAACGATAAGCTGAATATGATGATCCACTTGACTGGCTGCAAGCCCAATGCCTTGAGCATCATACATCGTCTCGATCATGTCTGCGATTAAGGTTTTGATTTCAGCAGTCACTTCCTTGACAGGCTTGGCGATAGTACGCAAGCGAGGATCTGGGTAACTTAAGATAGGGAGTAGTGCCATAACGCTCACCTCAAAGATAAGGACAAAATAGGGTTGATATTATAAGATAAATGGGGACAAAAGTAATGCTTATCAATACTTTCGCAGTCATATGATGCTATATGCATATAGAAAAATTAAATTTCAATGATAAATGGCATAAAAAAGCCCTGCTTAACGCAAGGCTTTGTTTATATAGTATTTTAATTAGCTAGTAATTAATTACGCACAGTTTATAACTAGTTATGCACGGCGTTTGTTTACAATCATTTCATATAGGAACAGTAGGATAATTGCACCGATCACTGAGAAAATCAGACCAGTGAAACCACCATCAGCGTTGATACCGATTAGGCCAGCTAGGAAACCACCTAGCATTGCACCAACGATACCCAATACGATAGTCATAATCCAGCCCATAGGGTCGTTACCTGGTTTAATAGCACGTGCTAATAAACCTGCGACTAAACCTACAATAATCATCCAAATAAAGCTCATGTTATTCTCCTAATATTATTAATATTTATAATGTGTTACAAGTTTTGATTAATCTATTGTAAACACTCCTCGGACGCAAAAGTAAGCATAAAATGTTACTACTGTAGGGGCTATGTGAGGAAAAAGTCCGATTTGCTATCGAGTAAGGGCAATAAGTAAACGAAAGGTTACAAAGGTAGCAGTGGTGCTAACAACGTTTATCAACATGGTACCTGTAGTGCCGAACTCATATAAATATTAGAAGTAAAAAACGCAGCCATCTATTAGATGGCTGCGTTTGTATAGAGGAAAATAAGAAGAGCTGTTTCTTTATAAGAGCTGCTTCTTTATCTTAACTATAAGCGTTAGCCGTTATGCAATGCGGTTAATAAACGCTGATGAATCCCTTCAAAACCGCCATTTGACATAACCACAATCGCGTCACCTGCTTTTGCATGACCGCTGATATGCTCAATAATAGCATCAATGCTTGATAACACTTGTTGGTTGCCGATAGAGTCACTAGTAGCCTTAGCTTGTTCGATGACCTCTTTTAAGCCCCATTCCAAACCAGTAGGCTCGTACCATAATGTGTAGTCAGCAAGTGCCGCTGATTGAGCCAAGCTGTCTTGATGAATACCCATTTTCATGGTGTTACTACGCGGCTCAATGATAGCCCAAATACGTCTATCAGCCAGCTTCTTTTTGGCACCATCCAATGTGGTTGTAATAGCTGTTGGATGATGGGCAAAATCATCAAAGACTAAGATGTCATTGACGTCGCCAATCAGCTCCATCCGGCGCTTGATACCAGCGAAATCTGATAAAGCAGCACAAGCAGTCTCAACACTGACACCAACATAATAGGCAGCAGCTACAGCAACTAATGCATTATTGACGTTATGGATACCGCTCATTGACCAGTTTACGATAGCAGAGGCATCTTCATTAGCGGCAAAACTGACTTTGAACTTACTACCATCTTCTTGAATCAGCTCAGCCTGCCAATCGCTACTATCTTTTAGAGCACGCGCATTGTCGCTGGTATCAGCTAAAGTAGAGTCGATAACAGCAGTACGCCAGATAGGTGTCCAAACCCCTTTTGCTAGCGTATCTTCTAAACTAATGGTCGCGGCTGGCATAATAATTTTGCCAGTGCTTGGAATCATACGCACCATATGGTGGAACTGGGTTTGTATCGCATTGAGATCTGCAAAGATGTCTGCATGATCAAACTCAAGGTTATTCAAAATAGCAGTACGCGGACGATAGTGAACGAACTTCGAACGCTTATCAAAGAAGGCAGAATCGTACTCATCTGCTTCAATCACAAAGTAGCCAGATTTATCATCAGCGCTTTTATCAGCTCCCAAATAGCTGCTGTGCGCGAACACTTGCTGCAAATGCTCGTCAGTCGTATCAACTAGTGGTACACCGCCAATCAAAAACCCTGCATCGATACCAGCATAATGTAATATCCACGCAAGCATAGTCGTGGTTGTGGTTTTACCATGCGTACCTGCAACGGCGATTACGTGGCGTGACTGCAATACTTGCTCAGATAAGAACTGCGGACCTGAGGTATAGCGCAAGCCATTATCTAGCATATACTCAATCACATCCATGCCGCGCTTCATTGCGTTCCCAACGACGACTAAGTCTGGCGTTGGTTGCAAGTGTTCTACCAGATAGCCTTCTTCGATAGTCACACCAGCATTTTCGAGTTGAGTGGACATAGGAGGATAGACATTGGCATCTGAACCCGTGACCGTATGCCCAAGCGCACGTGCTAGCAATGCCAGTGAGCCCATAAAAGTACCACAAATACCAAGGATATGAATATGCATAGACGTTCCGTACGCGCTTGAATGAAAAGAATAGAGAGCTGATAAAATAAAGTATGAGGTGCCTAGCTGTTATCAGTAAAAATAACCACTCTGATAAACAACGACCAATATATCAGCTTGGCAAACAAGCAATCATTGTAAAGTAAAGCCTGTTCGATGACCAATAAAAAACGCCTAACAAGTAGGCGCTATGTAGCTAATATAATTTGGTCGTTTTATTATGCAGCGATACGCCAACTAACAGTCAGCATGATGACACTTTTATTTTCGTGATAACGTATAGTCATCCTCTAAATTATCGTGCTCATCGATCCGTATCAAATGATTGTCTTGGATATGGTAGGTCTCGATATTTTTCCCTTCATAGACAATGGTGATTTTATCATTGTCTTGTCGGTAGATACCCGATTCGAGTAGGGGTGTTTTTGGTTTTTCAGGATTATGGTAATAACTTGCTTTTAGTACGGAACCATCGGCGAATAAGTTCAATGTAACGTCGATACTGTCGCAATCTGTACAAGAGACCATGCCGCCATAATCGCCCATCAATGTTGCTTGCAGCATACTGCTTTTTGCTTCTGATCGCTCCATAGAGCTGTCTGCATAGGTATCTTTATTTGACTGAGCAGCAGCAATTAATGATTGCCCTTCCACCATTTCGCTTGTCTCATCATCACTCGCTAGCTCAGCACTCTTAGCATTGTCATTTTGCAATGATTGTGAAGCCTCCTGCGACTCAGAACCAGTCGACGCGAACGTAGATACCATGTCTTTATCGGTATTGGACGAGGCACTATCACAGCCTACGATTAGCACGCATAGTGACGCTACAAGTAACGAAGGACGCCACCGTTTTACGATAGCAAGCGTAGTAGAGCGAACGGGAGCAAAATATATCATGGTCATACCAAAAACAGTTTTTAACAAGTATTTTTCAAGCTCATCTATACTATCGACAACGTAAAGCCATTGTCAAAGAAGGATAATAAGGCATGGGCGCGTAGTAATAATATAAATTAAGAACTTGATAGCATTATCTTATATTCAAAATACAGATAGCTTATGAGTAGAAAGCGACAAATATCTAATGCTTATCCGTTTATAAGGTAAGCTGACTAAAGATATCAAAGGCTTGAAAATATCTCTGTGGGCTTTTTGTTGTTGGCCTTATATCTAAAAGGCATAAGTTGACATTAGCAATACCTGTTGGTAACGCTAATATGGGTTGTAAGGGCGGGTTAATAGTAGACAAAAAAACAGACATTGTATCGAAGATAGCAATGTCTGTTTTAAAAGCAGAAGTAAGAAAGAAACTTAACGTTTTATTAAGTCATAAGATACTAATTAGCAGATTTTACGATACGCATTAATATCAAGACATGTACGATCAGCAGCACACTGAATAGAATCAACGACTGCTCAGGAATACTTAATCCCATAAGAGTCCAATCAACAGAGGCGCATTCGCCAGATCCTGCAAATACTTCTTTGAATACTTGTAGGATAGGGAGGGTATCAAGCCAATAGTTCAGTCCTGGACCACAAGAAGGTACTTGGTCAGCAGGTAAATGTTGCAGCCATACATGGCGTGCTGCTACCGCAGTTGCCCAGCCGATACCTACTAGACTCCCAAGCCATAGCAATAGTCTTATCACTTTAGACTTAGGATTAAACAACGCTGATATGAGGGCAAAACCGCCCATGACGATTAGACCAACACGCTGAAAAATACAGAGCGGGCAAGGTGAAAGCCCTAGATGACGCTGTAAATAGAACAGCGCAAAACTCATGCCTATGATGGCCATTATCACCAAAAATACTTGCAGGTTACGGTAAGTGGTTAGCTGTCGCATTGTGCGGTTACTCTTATGGGTTTATCTATAATAGATGTAGGGTAGCAATCAATATTGAGCAGTCAAAATTTTACAGTCAGGACTTAGCAATCAATAGCTAGTCATCAGAATTCAGCAATCAATAACTGGCAGTTAAAAGCTAGCAATCAAGGCTTAGCGATACTGCTGTAAAAATTCCGCAAAGTCTTCTGTTTCAGACTGCTCAATCTCAGCTTGCTGCAAGATAGATTTTTCTGCCAATACTTCGTATTTAGCTTGAGTGTTTGGACTAAGTGTCTGCTGTAATAAAGACTCGCGATGCTGCTGAGCCAACGTAAATCCAAGCTGCCATAAGCTGCCTAAGCGTTTGCTATCGGAATTCACTTGTGCGGAGATAGTCGACTCAGAGTGTCCTGCTTTGCCTTGCATCAATGCTACGGCCGCGCGGTAATCGTTACCACCGTAGTGAGCATCAAGCAGTGCCGCAAGCGGCTGCATACGCTCTAGATGCGTTAGCATCCAGCTTTCAAGTGACTGCTCTTGGCCATTATTGATAATATGCAAGTCATCACGGCGACCTTCATTGACCACACGTTCAAGATTGATAGCGAGCGTGTCTTCTTCTTCAGGTAGCAAGTCTGGTGAGTCACTGAACAGGCAATACAGCGCCATCACTTCCAAGAAGCAAGCACTAGATAGGCGAATACCAACATCACTATATGGGTCAAGATCGATAGCTCGGAACTCAACATAGGCGATACCGCGACGCTCAAGCGCTTCGGTTGGTGTTTCACCGCTCATTGCGATTTGTTTAGGACGAATAGGGCTGTAGTACTCGTTTTCTATCTGCAGAATATGATTGTTGATTTGGATCGGGTTGCCATCTTCGTCTTCTAGGCCAAGCTTAGCAAAGCTTTCGTGCGGTGTTTGGATGGCACGGCGCAGGCCATCGACATACTCTGGCAGATAGTTATAACGGATATCAAGCTGCTCTTGCACGCTATTGGTATAGCCAAGCTTACCCATACGTAGGCTAGTCGCAGCAGGTTTGTAATAGGTCGAATCATTGAGCAATTCTAAATCGTGCTCACGCCCTGCCAAGAAACAAGGACATACGCTTGGACTGGCACCCAATAAATATAAAACAAGGCTAGTCAGACGTTTAAAGTTACGAATCAGCCCTAAGTATTTCTCGTTTTTGAACTCTGTCAATGTTTGGCTTTGTGCAGTCGGTGTTTGTGCTTGCCAAGTCTCAAACAACGTATCACCAAAAGACAAGTTGTAATGCAAACCAGCAATCGTCTGCATGCGGCGACCATAGCGAATACCAAGGCCACTACGATATAGGGTTTTTAGCTTACCCGTATTAGAGCTACCATAATCAGCTAGTGGGATATGTTCATCTTTAGAAGACAACATGCAAGGCATCGATAATGGCCACATCAGCTCACCTTCAGGTATGCCCTGATAGACCAATACGTGCAATTGGCGCAGCATATTAAGGGTCTCTTTTGGTGAGGACTTTGGTTCAGTGATGAGCTCAAGCAGACTTTCTGAGTAATCGGTAGTAATAAAAGGATGGGTAAGTTTTGACCCAAGTTTGGCTGGATGCGGAGTCTGGGCCAAGAAACCATCAGGCTTTACGCGCAGGCCCTCTTTTTCAATACCGCGGAGCATACCCGTTAAGTGTTGGCTATCAAACCAATTAGGGATTTCGAAATTAACAAAGCTACTCGCAAAATTACTCATAATAGTCATCTATTGTTATTTATTATGGCGGATCAAAACACGATAAGCGTTTGTCCATAAAATAGGTAAATGTTAGGTCAATAATTCCGTCAGTTTAGCTCAAAGCTGTCTTGAAAACCACGGACAATTACAAATACGATAAGCTTTAGGCAAAGCGATTTGTGAGGATTTTGACCCTGTTTTTAATACAAATTCATCTCGAATATAGCGTTATTCTGGCCAGACAGTTTGATAAAAAAAGCATCTACCTAAGAGATAGATGCTTTGTTCATTATGCCTACAAGCCATTTGACATAGTGTTCGCACACTATCGCATTATCTGAATAATCATAGCGCGACCGCGTCTATTTGGCTTATATAGAGAATGACGAACCGCAGCCGCACGTGGTCGTGGCATTTGGATTGGTCACCACAAAACGTGCACCTTCCAGACCTTCGGTATAGTCAACGGTAGAGCCTTGCAAGTATTGATAGCTTAGCGAATCGACGACTAACGTCACATCCCCATTATCAAAATTGGCATCGTCTTCGTTTAGATCGTTGGCAAAGTTAAACCCGTAAGAGAAACCAGAACAACCGCCACCTGTCACATAGACACGTAACATAAGATCGCTATCGCCTTCTTCTTCGCGTAGACGGCGTACTTTTTGCGCCGCACTATCAGTTAGGCTTAATACGGTTGGGTCTACTGGTTGGCTTGAGCTTGGACTAAATTGGTTGGCTGATTCGTTCATATCTACCTCAGTTGCTAGGATCAAATGCGGTCGTCGTCCTGTTTGGGTTTGCAATAGGGTACTTGCAAATAAAGATACGCACGGCGTTTGATTTAATTGGGTGCTGTCATTATGGCAAAGCTATTGGTGCATTATAAGCTGTTTGTGCAATTTCAAAATAGTATTTGTGCCACTACAATATTTTATTGGCTCTATTGATAGTGGGCACTTATCTTTTAGCAGTATATCATAATGGGGGTGCTGATTCGTTTGTCAAGAGTGATGCAACTATTGAATTATTACTAATAAATGACAGTGTCCCAATTTTGA
This sequence comes from Psychrobacter sp. APC 3279, assembly GCF_030407795.1. Taxonomy (NCBI): domain Bacteria; kingdom Pseudomonadati; phylum Pseudomonadota; class Gammaproteobacteria; order Moraxellales; family Moraxellaceae; genus Psychrobacter; species Psychrobacter sp. APC 3279. Next base: position 24,558 of record NZ_JASDCR010000009.1, read on the forward strand.
TATTGTGTTTTTTAAAATAACTGCGTCAATGGGCTAAACCAATAACCAGACTAAAAATAATAGGGTGTGACTAAATAGCGTATGACTATATAAAACACTACTTAATAATATTAGACAGTCTTAAAGCTTATTAGTCATATTACGGTATTTTACGGCCATAACCTTTATAATAGTAACAACCATGTATGAGCTCAAGAGTCGCTTGTGCAACGTAAGGTGTTTAGCGTAATAAATACTTAGTTTTGAAATAGTTATTTAATTGTTTGCCTATGGGGCAAGCGTTTGAAATAATAGCCGCCAGTTGGCATACCCTATGTGTGTTTCTTATTGCCCTATATCTATATTATTGTTGAGATGAAGAAATTATATGATCGAATTTAAAGACGTTGGTGTTCGCCGTGATGGTCGTGAATTGTTTGCAGGTGCAAGCTTTCAGCTCCATCCAGGTCACAAAGTTGGACTGACGGGCAACAACGGCACAGGCAAATCTACTTTATTTGCGCTGTTACTGACGCAGATGGGTACAGGCGATACAGAGGTCACCCTTGATAAAGGTGAAGTCAGTATTCCTGATAGCTGGCATGTGGCGCACATGGCGCAGGAAGTTGGTGCTACAACGCAGTCTGCAATCGATTATGTATTGAGCGGTGATGAGCAGTGGTATGAAATTAATGCTGCGCTAAATGATTTGAACAGTGTCAGTGATGAGCAAATTGGTGTGCTACACCAGCAGTTCGATGAAATCGACGGATATCGTACGCCGACCAAAGCGGCGCAAATTATGGCAGGTCTTGGTTTTAAAACTAGCCAGCATGAACTGCCAGTAGAAGGGTTTTCTGGTGGCTGGCGTATGCGCTTAAACCTCGCCAAAACCTTGATGAGCCGTGCTGATCTGATGTTGCTCGATGAGCCAACCAACCATTTGGACTTGGATGCTATTCTGTGGCTTGAGACATGGATCAATGCCTATATGGGTCTGGTCATCGTCATCTCGCATGACCAAGCGTTTTTGGACGCAACAGTTGGTCATATCCTGCATGTAGAGCAACAAAAAATCACCCTTTATACTGGTAACTATCAGCAGTTTATCCGTACCCGTCACGAGCGTATGGCGCAGCAGCAGCAAGCGTTTGAGAAGCAAGAAGCGACCAAGGCTCACTTGGATGACTTTATTCGCCGTTTCCGTGCTAAAGCCAGTAAAGCTAAGCAAGCACAGAGCCGTATTAAGCAGTTAGAGCGTATGGCAGAGCTGTCACCAATGATGGCTGATAACCCTTTCTCGTTCCAGTTCTATGAGCCAGCAAACATGAGCTCACCGCTGATTGAGCTGACCAACGCAGATATTGGCTATAGTGAGACACCGCTTCTACATAATGCCAATGTACAGGTGACCCCTGACACCCGTCTTGGCTTATTGGGTATGAACGGCGCTGGTAAATCAACGCTGATTAAAGCATTAGTCGGTGAGCTTAGCGTATTAACAGGGAAGTATCGTGTTTCGGATACCCTAAAGCTAGGCTATTTCAATCAGCATCAAATGGATATCCTAGATGCCAAAGCAACGCCTATAGAGATGTTACGTCGCCTAGCGGGCAAAACCTCTGATGCGATGCTACGTTCATTCTTGGGTAGCTTTGACTTCCGCGGTGAGCGTATTGATACACCAAGCGAGCTCTTCTCCGGTGGTGAGCGCGCGCGTTTGACCTTGGCACTTATCGTCTGGCAGCGTCCAAACGTCCTTGTACTCGATGAGCCAACCAACCATTTAGACTTACAAATGCGTCAAGCATTGACTATCGCCTTACAAGGCTTTAAAGGTGCAGTGGTACTAGTCTCGCATGATCGAGAGCTGATAGCCAATGTCTGTGATGAGCTGTATCTGGTACATGATGGCATCATCGAAGAGTTCGATGGTGACATTGGCGACTATGGTAAATGGCTAGCAGAGAAGCGCAAGCAGGAGAATGCATCAGATAAAAATACTGGTAAGAAAAAAAGTAAAAAAGAGAGTAAGAAGTTTGTTTCACGTGAAACAGATAATAGCCAAGCAAGCAACAAGTCATCTGATAACTCGTCAAACAGTAAAGCTGCGACGCCTGCACTTAGTAAAGAAGAGCAGCGTAAGCTAGCCGCTGAACAACGTAAAATGACAGCACCTATCCGCCGCGAGATAGAGGAAACAGAAAAGACACTGGCTAAGATTGATAAGCAGCTCGTGACGCTTGAAGAAAAACTGGCTGATACAGCATTGTATGAAGAGAGCCGTAAGTCTGACTTGCTTGTGTTACTCAATGAGCAAACAGCGCTACAGCAGCAGCATAGTGATAATGAAGAAAAGTTACTACTATCAATGACGACTTTAGAAGAGATGGAAGCTAAGTTCGCATAAAGCGTTCTAGATAGTTAGTTATATAAGCAGACATAAAAAAGGGATGGCATAAGCCATCCCTTTTTTATTACATTATTCCTTACGATATTTGCCATCACCGTACGACAGTATTTCCATCGTGGTCGTACAAAGCTGACAGTTTATTTCACCAGCAGCGGCTTTTGATAAATCAAGAATACGGCCTCGAATAAAAGGTCCTCTATCCGTGATTTTTACAATTACGCTCTGCTTTGTCTTTTGGTTGGTTACTTGTACCTTCGTACCGAACGGTAACGTGCGATGTGCAGCGGTTAGAGAGTTCATGTTGAAGATACTACCACTCGCTGTTCGCTTACCATGAAACTTACTACCGTAATAACTGGTATTGGCAGCGAAAACTGTGGTGCTAAGTAGTAGCGATAAAGTGACAACCAAAGACTTGATTAAATAAGACATTTAATACCTTTAAGCAATTAATAAAATAGACAGATGCTCTTGCCTACGTTATCTATACTCCCTATGAGTATGAATAATAGGGGATTCTACAAGAGCTAGCTTGTCATATTATTACTGCCGTGTAAAAAACTCATGAGGTCAAATACCTGTTTTTTAAGGAAAAATAGCTATTTTTTAGCAAAAATAATGATGACGTAGGTACTAAAATTAGACTTATAAAGAGTGATTCTCATAAAGAAGCCGACAAAATATCGGAAAGCTATTAATACAATATAAATAGGTAATATATAAAGACCAAATCTATCGATATAGCATAATTATCGTTATGAAAGCTCAAATAGAGATAGATAATATAATGTAAAAAACCTTGCTATATTCTTACTATTTTGTAAAAAAGAAGGTTTGGCATTCTTGTAGTGTCAATAGAGAGTTAATGATTCTAAATTTTAAAAAAGTCTAGTTTAAGGCAAAGGTGTTTGTTTGCCTGTACTAGAGAGTATTGTAGATATCGCTTGGCATCACTACTGGTAATATTTATATAACGGTGTTTGTTGTAATTATTGTTATGATGATAAGTAGGCTACAAAAATTGCTATAGCAAAATCTAGTAGCTATCTATACCGTATCGTTTGAAATTGGCAGACTGATACCACTAATATGTTTTTATTTTGGGGAAAATAACATGGCAGAGAAAAACTACTATGACATTTTAGGGGTCAAAAAAGACGCCTCAGACGCTGATATCAAAAAAAAATACCGTAAGCTTGTTCGTCAATACCATCCCGATGTCAGTGATCATCCAGACGCTGATAATAAAATTGCAGAAATAAACAACGCTTACGAAACGATTAGAGACAAAGAAAAGCGCGCCGAATATGACGCTATGCTCAATAATCCATTTGCTGGTCAAAGTAGATCAAGTGGGTTTGGTGGTAGTGGGCAAACTGATGCGGGTCAAGGTGGTTTTCGCTGGGAAGATATCAAAGACCAGTTTGGTGACGGTGAGGCCTTTGGTGATGGTGGTTTTCGCTTCGATGATATCTTCTCAGCGTTTGGTCGCGGCGCACGTGGGTCAACTGGTGGACAAACGGGCAGTCGCTCTCAAAGCAGCGGCTTCGATCAATTTGGTGGCGGCTTTGGGACGCAAGATAGCAAAGGTCAAGATCAGCATGCCGAGATTACCGTTGATTTATCTTCAGTCTATAGTGGCGACGACTACAGCATTAAGTTAAACGTCCCTGTTCGTCAGCCCAATGGCAATGTCGACTACGACAATAAAACCCTTAAGATCAAAATTCCTAAAGGTATCACTGATGGTAAGCAAATTCGTTTAGCAGGGCAAGGTGCTGCTGGTGGCAGTAATGGCAAAAATGGTGATTTGTTTTTGAAGGTTAAAATTCGTCATGATGCCAATATTCGCATAGAAGGCACAGACGTTTATCAAACTGTAAATATTGCACCGTGGGAAGCGGCATTGGGTGAAAAAATCAATGTCAGTACGCCAGCGGGTACGCTTGGTGTGACTATTCCTAAGAATAGCAAGTCCGGTAGCAATTTACGTCTTAAAGGCAAGGGTATCCCTGCCAAGCAAGCAGGTGACCTGTATCTAACTTTAAATATCGTCAATCCTGATGTCAGTAACGATGCGTCGATACAGGCTTATGAGCAGCTAAAACAAGCCTTTGCGGATATCAATATTAGTCGTTAAACAAGGTTATAAATAACTGTCATTTATTACTGAAGTAATAGACGAATAGCAGAGATGAATACGATACCGATGAAATAAAGAGAAAACGAGGATAATAGCTATGAACCACTCGACTGAATTTACAGACATCATCATGAGCTTAGATGAACTGGTCTCTGCCTGTGGCCAAGAGCGCCAATGGGTCATCGAATTAATCGAAGAAAATATCATTGAGTATGATGTACCAGAGCATGAAAAATTTACTGGTTATCAGCTGACGACAGTGCGCCGTGCATCGCGACTGAGTCGTGACTTTGAAGCCAGCGTACCAGCAATTGGTTTGATACTTGAGCTGTTAGATGAGGTTGAGCAACTGCGCCAACTCAAACGTCAAATAGAGCAGCAAACACCAGTCATCGAAGTTGATATAGACCATTTAAAGTAATCGAGCAATCAAAATAACACATAAAAAAAGGGCCCTATAAAGGCCCTTTTTTTATATCTATATAAAACACGTCAGCAGAAATTAACGTGAGTACGTTGGATCAGCTGCTGCTGTAAATAATACATCAGTAGAAGAGTTCAAGGCAGTCTCAGCTGAATCCTGAATCACACCGATGATAAAGCCAATCGCAACTACTTGCATCGCGATATCATTTGGAATACTAAATAAGCTAGCAGCGAGTGGAATCAATAGCAACGAACCACCAGCAACACCAGAAGCACCGCAAGCACTAATCGTAGCAACCAGACTGAGTAGCAGCGCTGATGCAAACGTCACTTCGATACCCAACGTATGAGCAGCAGCAAGCGTTAAGACGTTAATCGTAATTGCAGCACCAGCCATATTGATCGTGGCACCTAGTGGAATGGTCACCGAATAAGTGTCTTCATGCAATCCAAGCTTACGGGCAAGGTTCATATTGACTGGAATATTGGCCGCTGAACTGCGTGTAAAGAAGGCCGTAATTCCTGATTCGCGTAGACATCTGAACACGAGTGGATAAGGATTTTTGCCCGTTTTAATAAGGACGATAAGTGGATTGGCAACCAACGCAATGAATAACATGCAGCTGATCAATACCATCAAGATACGTGCGTAGCCTGCCAAAGAAGCAAAGCCTGTCTCAGCAACCGTGCTAGCGACTAGGCCTAAGATACCAAATGGGGCTAAAGCAATAATCCATTTAACTACTTGTGAGATGGCATCAGCGAAATCGCCGACAACATTACGAGCAGTATCACTGGCTTGGCGCAATGCAAAACCGATAATAATTGCCCATGCTAAGATACCAATATAGTTGGCTTCAGCGATTGCATTGATCGGGTTGGCGACCAAGTTCATGAGCAAGTTCGTCAAGACTTCTTTTAGGTCAGCAGGTGGTACTTGTGCGATATCGGCGTTGATCAAGACCAGCTCAGTCGGGAATAAAAAGCTGGCACCGACTGCCGTTAGTGCTGCCAAAAAAGTGCCGAACATGTACATGATAAGCACCGGCTTTACGTAGACTTCATTGCCACTGCGATGTTGACTAATGGCTGCCATAACCAGAATAAATACTAGGATGGGAGCGACTGCTTTTAGTGCGCCAACAAAGAGTGTACCAAGCAACCCTATAGCGGTGCCGATACTTGGCGCTAGCCAACCAATCAATACCCCTAATACCAAGCCAATAATAATAAGCGGCACCAGCCCTATACGCTGATACATCGCAATTAATGAACGCATCTGTACACCCTCAAGTCCGTTAAAAGTAAGTGAATTGTCACAACAGAAAATTTATCGAAGGATGGTAGCATTTTTTGACATATTCGCATACCGCTCATAGCAGTAGCCGTTGTAAGTAAACAAGAGAGATAGTAGAGTCATATAACTAGTATAAAAAGAATGCAGCACTTATAGGCAAGGGCTAGCTACTCAGAATACCTCATCAAGGAGAGAATAAAAGCAGCGATATATAAGGTAGGAAGGGTATTCCGTTGTAAAAGATAAGGGGAAAATAAACGGCAGAGCTACACCTTAAAGTGGGTCAGATCGTAACCTAATTGCTGGTAGGCTTTATATTTATTGCGACCTTCTTGTGTACTTATAGCATCAGGTCGGATCAGCTCAAGGACTCGAGAGGGTTTTGAATTATTGGTAGCAGCCATAAAATCGTTGACGGGTCGTGTCGTCGTATTGAGCACGATACCATTAAAATCTGCTGGCATATGATTGCCTAGCAGTACAGGTGCTAATGATTTATGAGTAGCAATGTTGCTATCATCAGTACCTCTATCATTGGTACTTTTATTGTCAGTATCAGAAAGACATTGATGCGGTATAAAACTCGTGGACTCTTGTGCCCAAAGCGCCGTATCTAGATTTGCTAGTAATGTCTCATTTTCAATTAAAATCAGCAAAGACTGAGCGCTTTTGTTAAGCGCCGTCTGAGTCAGCTGACAAATAAAGCCCAAGAAATCTTGGGCCTTACTTTCACTTAATATATAAAAACTAATTTTCATAAATGGATTAAGCCATCTCTGCGCTGTTTTTTAGATATTGCATAAACAATGGTACAGGACGTCCAGTGGCTGCTTTGTCTTTACCTGAGTTCCATGCAGTACCAGCGATGTCTAAATGGGCCCATGCTTGACCTTCTTCAATGAAACGCGACAAGAAGCAGGCGGCAGTTACCGCACCAGCACCTTTACCACCAATGTTTTGCATATCAGCGATTGGCGAATCAAGCTGAGCTTGATACTCATCATCTAAAGGCATATGCCAAATTAGGTCACCTGATAGGTTGCTAGCATTTTCTAAATCAAACAGGACATCTTCATCATTACTAAATACAGCTGAACGAACATGGCCTAGCGCAACCACACAAGCGCCAGTCAAAGTGGCAACATCGATGATGGCTTTTGGCTGATAACGCTGCACGTAGCACAAGGTATCTGCTAGTACTAAACGGCCTTCAGCATCAGTGTTCAAGATTTCAACTGATTTACCATTCATCGCCTTGACGATATCGCCTGGACGCGTGGCATCACCTGATGGCATGTTTTCAGCACAGGCTAGCGCACCAACGACGTTGATCGGTAGACGTGCTTCACATAATGCTTTGATTGTACCAAGTACTGACGCCGAACCACCCATGTCAAACTTCATCTCGTCCATTGCCGCACCTGGCTTGATTGAGATACCGCCTGAATCAAAGGTCACGCCTTTACCGACTAATACGATAGGTGCGTCGTCATTGGCCGCTTGTGCGTTATCATTGCTATTTTTGCTTGCATTTTTAGCTGACTTTTTGGTTGGTAGTTTATCGGCCAATGCCTTTAGACCACTCACTTTTGCGTTGCTAGTGGTTTGCTCGGTAGTGCCTGCATTTGAACTAAATTCTGATTTACCTCGGTACTCCATGAGCACCAGCTTACCTTCTTTAGTAGAGCCTTGTGCAACGGCCAAGAAGCAATGCATACCTAGCGCTGCCATCTCGTCTTCACCTAGTACTTTCACGGTTAATAGGTCAGGGTAAGTTTTTGCAAGTTCTTGAGCTTGTTCTGCCATATAAGCTGGGAAGCAGATATTGCCAGGCTCATTGGCTACATCACGAGTGAGGCTCTGACCAGCAAATACTGACTGAGCAAATGCTAGCGCAGGCTGTAGTGACTCATCAGCTAACAGATAAACGTCAGTCAATACAGGAGTCGCTTGCTCAGACTTATACTTGTCAAAGCGGTAGCTCGCTGCCAGTAGATTAAGGGCAAATTGACCGAAGTGATTTTCTTCTAGCGCATCACCTAAGGCGACAGTGATAGAAGACACACGCTTTTGTGTGCTGCTATAGATAGTATTGGCGATTTTTTGCAGCACTGTATTGTTGAACTTATCAGTATTGCCTACACCGACTAATAGCAGTTGTACAGGGTTTTGCTTAGTGGTTTTTTTATCACCTGCCAGCGCATAATCAGCAACAGTCTCACAAGTAGTACCCTTGAAATGTGATACTTCAATCAGCTGCTCAATGCGAGCGGTATATTCGGTCAGCACAGATTCAGCCAGAATGTTTTTCTTGTCATCGACTAAAACAACCAGACAAGCATCGTCTTTACTTTTGGCTTCTTTTTTCAGGATTTTCTGCGTATGGGTCTTTGGTAAATGCTGAGATAATTTGATATTCATATAGTTATCCTTATTAGAGTTATGAAAATTGCAGGATTTGGATGACTGCTTATACCTGTCAGATTATTAGATTATTAGATTATTTGGTTTGTTGAGCAATCACAGTAGTGTAGCATATTGCGATAATCGTGCGCAGTTAGCAAGCCTTAGGTAATACGTTTGAATTATTATGCTGTGCTAACTTACGCTATGGTTTAGCGGTTACATTATCATTTTTCGATGATGCCAACATATTAGCCATTGATCAATTCATCGGTCGTTACCATCGCGGCAAATCTGTCTTGTAGTGCGGCCATGGCAGTATCATGCATGATTTCAGCGCTTATCGGCTTTCTTGTAGCGCTCGGTAGGTCACGAGTGGCACAAGCATCATGGCAGACAAAACTATCGAAACCTAAATCAAATGCGGCGCGGACGCTTGAGCTGACGCACATATGACTCATAAAACCCGCAAAAATAATCTGCTTTTTTTCTGCTGCTGAGATCAATGATTGTAATTGCGTATCATAAAAGGCATTCGGATGCTTTTTGGCAATTACTGTTTCGCCATCTTGAGGCTGCAACTGTTCGACTATCTCAACGTTAGCTGATAGAGGATCAAAGATATTGCCATTCTCGGCACCATGATGGGTAATGTGAAAGATAGGTAAATCTTGCTGACGTGCTTTATCGAGTACTAGGCGCGCATTGGCGATGGCTTTTGCCCCAGCGTCCCCTAATGGCATAGCGCCATCGACATATTCATTCTGATAATCAATAAGAACGAGTGCACAGTTTGACCAGTCAAGCGCATTAAAAGTGCCGCCAGCGAGTTCAAGTAGGGTAGAGGGTGTAGAGGTCGTTTTATTCATTAGTATTATTCTCCGTTTGACGATATAAGTATATTTTTCTATCAGTCAGTCTAGCAATTAATAACAGAGATGAATGTTCGATGATACGAATGACAAACAAACCTTTCTAAAATAAATAAAGCAAAAACTTAACGCCATAAATACTATTAGTGTGATGTAATTTGAGGTTTTATCAATTATTCATCCAATATTTGCTATATTCGTTACTTACTGTCGATAATGCGTTCTCAGCAAGGTGTAGGTAATGTTTCCAAACACATTTCACAGCCATTTTTGGGCAAAACATGCTAGCATTAGCGGTTATATCTGTTGCTGGTGTTTATTGAGTATGACTAACCAGTCGCTTAGTAACGTTTACCGTTATTTGAGTATTTAGATGATCCATATCATGCTGATGATATGTCGTCTACGACCTAGATATTTAATAAGCTCATCATCAATCGCGCGCATACCAACTGTTTAAGAGTACCCATTGTGATATTACGCCGCTACATGACACAACAAGTTGCCTCGACCACTGCCTTAGTGTTGGGGTTTTTGGTAGTGATGATGCTCGGCGGTCGTTTGATACGCTATTTTGGCATCGCTGCTGAAGGTCGTTTGGACGTCAGCCTACTGTTTACTATCATTGGGTATAACCTGCCGTATTTTTTAGAGCTCATTTTACCGTTAGCATTCTTTATTGCTTTGATGCTCGTATTTGGCCGCTTATATGTCGATCAAGAAATGGCAGTGATTAATGCTAGTGGTGTATCTCGCGGTAGGCTTGCTCGGTTAATGACACCGTTAATATTGGCATTGTTTGTCGGCGAGGCGGCGCTATCTATCGTTGGTAAGCCTTGGGGCGTACGCTCGTCTGAGGCTGTTTGGCAGCAGCAAGCATTGACCAGTGCGTTTGATTTGATTCGTCCGAACGAGTTTATCAGTAGCGGTAATTACCATTTATACGTGGGTAGTCTCAGCGATGATAAGAAAAAATTGCAAGATGTGATATTGATCCAATCTGAACCTGCGAAAAAAGGTAGTGCTGCCAAAAGTGTCAATGCTAATGCCACTGCGACTGATATGAATAACATGATTGACAGCGAAACAGCCGAACAAATTGGCATCTCTGATATTCCTAAAGATATTATAAATAGCGGTGCGAAGGACATTAGTAAAGACACGATTACGTTGGCTAAGCGTGCTGAGCAAGTGAATACTGGCAATAGCGGCGTGACTCAGTTGGATCTGTTCCAAGGACGTCGTTACGAAGTTGGCGCAGGCAGTCTGAAATATAATCAAGTCGCTTTTGATCGTTATCGCATCACCTTGACTGAGTCTTCACAGGAAGTTATCACCGAAGACAATATTGAAACGCAACAGATTGGACCATTGTGGCAAGCCGCCACGAGTAGCTCACCATCAGGCACTAATAGTGCAATGCGTGCTGCACAAGGTGAGCTTGGCTATCGTTTGGCGCTACCATGGCTGATGATTATCGCACCTATGTTGGCCGTGCCACTGGCGCAAGTCCGTCCGCGTCAAGGACGTTGGCTCCGTCTATTTCCTTCTATCTTATTATTTGTCAGCTGTGCATTAGGTATCATCTCGCTCAAAAACGCAGTGAGCAAAGACAGCATTAGCGTATGGGCGTATGCATGGCTTATCTTAGGATTTATCGCATTGGCGCTTTATATGAATTGGGGTAGCCGCGTGCAACATCGATTGCGCTTTCGCAAACAAGAAAATAGGCTAGCTGCTGCCGCAACTAACTCAGTTAGCGATATCGATATCGATCATCAGAACAACAGCTCACAAGGAGGGCAGTCTTAATGCGCTCTTTATTTGCTCAATCAGCTGAGTCTGATCAATTGGCTAAGAAACCTGCCAATCTAAAAGTCCTTAGTCGTTATGTCAAACTTAATGCTCTATTGGCTATTATTGCTGCCGTCATTGGTTTGTGGGCATTACAGCTGATTTTTTCTTACTTATCAGAGCTTGATTCGTTAGATGATAACTACACCATGGGCGAGGCGCTCAAATATATCTTTTATCGTTCGCCTTATTTTTTAGAGCAATTTATCCCAACGGGCGCGCTATTGGGTGCTGTCATAGGGTTGGGTTTGCTGGCTAATAAAAGCGAGCTGGTCGTTATGCGCGCGGCTGGGGTCAGTATTTATCGTATCGTCGGCTGGGTATTGCAGCCCGCTTTGATATTTGTACTATTGGCCTTGGCTATCAACCAATTTATCCTACCGTCTTCTAACCAGTTGGCAAAACAGATTAATGATGAAGACAGCATCTCACTGGTCACCTCGGTACGCGGCTATTGGACGATACAGCCGCGATTCGAAACATCAGAAGATGGCAGTGCTACACCTGATGGTAGCGACGTTTTATATATTGATTATGCTGATGTCGCGGGCAATATTGGCGAAGTGAAACGTTGGCATTTGGATAACAACGGTAATTTGCAAACTGCTGTCCATGCGGAAGGTGGAAAGTATACTGGCCGTGAACCAATTGATGTGAATAGTGAAAAGCCAAGTGAGCAGTATCGTTACGAGTGGCAGCTAAATGATATGGTTAAGCTCTCTATCAATCAGGGATTTGAGAGTAGCCAAGCCGTTTCACCATCAGATACGCTAAGCTTGCCCTTTGCCCCAGAGTCTGTGTATTTGCTAACGCGTAAGGCAGAGGATTTGTCATTAACGCAGCTGTATGAGCATCGCACGTTTATGCGTCAGCAGGGCAATCGTTCTTTAGATCATGAAGTCGCATTTTGGCAAAAGCTACTATCGCCATTGTCGATATTGTCGCTAGTGATTGTCGCCTGCTCATTTGTCTTTGGCTCGCTACGGACGCACAGCTTAGGCTTGCGTATCGTCGTGGCGTTGTTGTTTGGTTTGTTATTTAGCTATATTCAAGATTTGGTCGGATTTGTATCGCTGGCGACAGGCTTTTCACCAATGCTTATGGTGCTATTGCCGATTATCGGCAGCGCACTATTAGGCGGGTATCTAATAAAACGCCAGATGTAAGATGACAGTTAATCATACAAAATAAAAAGCACGCTAAAATTAATTTAGCGTGCTTTTTTATGTCGATTTCAATTTAAGCTTCAGTTTAAATGGCCGAAACTCAATCAGGCAAAGCTAAAGCTAGTCTTTAGTCGCCATGGTAATCGTATAGGTTTTACCTTGTTTGATTTTATCGCTATTGCCAAAAACTTCGGTAAATGAGCGTTTCACAAATTGGCGTAGGCCATTGATGGTCACGACATAAAAACGGCCACCTTTACGCATACGTGCATAGGCATCGAGGAAGTATAAATAATGCTGCTCTTTGCCTACTTTGGCTGGCAAGTTTGACATCACAAGGCTAAAGTCTTTGTCTTTTGCCACATGATTAAAGCCATTTGATAAATGCACATCGACATTGTTTAGACCATTTTTCTCACAGTTACGACGTGCGTATTCTACCGCCATAAAGTCTTTATCAATCAGCGTATGCTGACCATTTGGACATTCACGTGCTGCTGTCATACCGAGTACGCCATAACCACAGCCCAAATCGATCGAATCATCATCTTGCTCAAAATCCACATAATCAAGTAGCATCAAGCTACCATCATCAAGCTTTTGTGGAGAGAAAATACCCCACGTGGTCGAAAAATCAAACGGCTTGCCAAGCACCTCTTGGCGAAAATTGATATCTTCGCGCCAGTGTTCGGCATTTTTTAATAGGTCAGCAGGTGGTCTATGGCTCATGGGATTCTCGGATAATAGATAGGTAAAAGGTAGTGCGCAGCCCAGTTAGGTAGCATGTATATCATGACGCACTTTAATAAGGGTATTGTAACGAGAAAAGGGCAGGTTTGCAGCTATCTATTTATGGAACTGCATTTTGCTATGTCGTAAAAATTTTTAAGAAAAAATGCTAGAGATATTAGATAAGAGGTATCGCTTAAGATAGAATCAAATCTAACCTGATAGTCTCTAAGTGTTATTTATGCCAGACATTATATTCGTATCCAAAGTAGACTTCTGGCTTGCACTGTTACTTTGGGGTTTGAGTTTATTTACTGTGTCTGTTCCATTATGGCAGTGGAAGCGAGGTGCTCACAAATCCCTCATACAAACTATATTAATGACGGTTATTCTCATCCCTTTTGCAGCACTAATGCTCATCCCTTTTTTCGGTACTAAGTACATATTAACGAATGACCAACTACAAGTAGATAGTGGGTTCTCTGTTCAAAAAATTGAAATTACAGATATCACCTATATTACGCCGACTCGAAGTATGAGTTCTGCGCCAGCACTATCATTGGATAGGATTAAAATATCCTATCAAGATGAAGAAATACTAATCTCGCCAAAAGACAAATCACGTTTTTATCGCGAGATACAGGCACGTAATCCAAGTATAGCGATAGATACAGCAGGCGAATAGAATGGCATTATAGTTAACCATATTCAGCTATATATCATTTCTGATATTGAATTTTTCTTGAAACTACTTCCTCAAACTCTTCTTTAATAAATGGTCAAATATAAATGGCCCAAATGGTAAAAACGAGCCAAGCACACCAGCAGGTAGCGCCCAAAGCGGCATTTTTATTCTGCTCGCCGTAATGACCAGCACCACGACATAAGCAACGAATAATACCCCATGCACTGGACCGACATAGCTTACCGCTTCTGGAATATCGAACATATATTTGAGTGGCATCGCGATACCAAGTAACAATAGAAAAGACGTGCCTTCTAAATAACCCATGATAGTAAGATTTCTGAGTGCAGAGTTTTGACGCTTCGTTAAGGCAGATGGTTGAGCTTGCGACACGATATATTCCTTTTACAATCATCAATAATATTAGATTTCAATGCTGGCCATATGACAATATGGCAAGGCTACCCACGTGGATGATGTTCGGCATGCAATTTCTGCAATCTTGCCGTTGCTACATGAGTATAGATTTGCGTGGTTGATAAATCGCTATGTCCTAGCAATAACTGCACACTACGCAAGTCTGCACCATGATTGAGCAAATGCGTGGCAAAGGCGTGACGTAGCGTATGCGGGGATAACTCTTTATCGATACTGGCAACTTTGGCGTACTTCTTAAGTAGATACCAAAAGTTCTGCCGCGTCATATAGCCACCTTGCGCCGTCAAAAATACCGCTTGGCAATTGCCTGATTTTAAATGAGCAATCAAGTCGCCACGCCCATGAGACAGATAATCTTCCAATGCATCAGCTGCATATTCGCCGAGGGGCACCAGTCGCGTTTTATTCCCTTTCCCCGTGATTTGTAGCCAGCCTGAGTTTAGATTCACTTGCTCTAATGAGAGGTTAATCAACTCACTCACTCGCAAACCGCAGGCGTATAAAACTTCTAGCATGGCTTTATCACGGAGACCGAGCGCGGTGCCGGTATCAGGTGCGGCAAGTAGATTATCGACGTCAGCCTCGGCTAAGTCTTTTGGCAGCGGACGTCCGAGTTTTGGGCTTTTGATACGTTCACAAGGATTGTCTTCACGCAGATTACTGGCAATCATCCATAGATAAAACTGGCGCAAGCTTGAGAGCATGCGTGCTTGTGTACGTGGGGTTTTGCCATCTTGAGCAAGGAGTGACAGACAGTGCAGCACATCATCAGGCTGCCAGCGTGTCAGAGCGATAGGATTGGTCAGCTCACAAGAGCGTAGGTCGCGGACGTACGCATTACGAGTACGCGTCGCTAGACCGCGTGCCAGCATGGCTTGACGAAACTCAGTCATATAAGCTGGCTCATCATCGACCGCCAATGCTTTAGGCTGTCGTTGTTGCACGGCACGATCACGGCTCATAGGATGATACTCAGGTAGGGATTAAGTTAGCAATAACAGACAGTTATTAAAATAATGCCAAACTTATCATGCCATTTTTTTCTTAACCAGATAGCGATATAGCGTTACGCTTGCAGGCGTATCCTCATCGCTATCGATGGTAATTTCATCAGGATCAGCGTCTAAGCTCACATTCTCAGCCAGTGTTTCTTGGCCTACTAGTTCATGACCTAAATGACGACAGAAATTTGGAATGTCGCGCGTGGTAGCCGGATCTGTCGCCAATATTTCAATCACTTCACCGCCATCTGCTTTGCGAATGACGCGATGTAGCATCATGACCGGCTCAGGACAAATCAGCCCTTGAGTGTCTAAGTGATGGTGGATAGGCGTGTCTGGTATCGAAGTGGTCATAGTCATTATCGTAAAGCTAAATAAGTGAATTTGAGGATGAGTAGTTTGCTTAAGTGCTTATTGCGGCGTACTTTGTAGGTCGTCTACGCTTCAGTACTTTCAGCCTCTTCGTCGGCATCAGGCGTATCAGCTATTTCTAAAAAGTTAAAAAACCGCTTAAAACTTACTTTAAATAAAAATGCCACGCCCAGCCAACAAGATAGTCCTAACCATGCAGTATCGGCAAAAATTAATCCACCAACCAATATAATGGTTGATACGCCAATACTCATGGCAATCATCGACGGTTGGTTTAAGCGATAACGATAAACGACCAATGCATCGTAAATAGTAATGGGTATCGTGAGGGCTACTAGGGCATATGGCAAATTATAAAATAATTGATAAAGCAACTGGTTATCATGGAAGGCTTTGATACTAGCAATCGTGCCAAAGACCACAAATGCGAAAATAGCCGCATAAATGAGATAAATCGCTATTTGGTTGGCACGCTGTGCACCTTTAATACGGGCAATAGCAAGCGGAGCAAAACCATGCTGTGACTTATGTTGCGAAGATTGGTCTGAGACAGTGGTCATAGTAATCAGTCATTTATCCGTTGAGAAGTACGATGTATCTAAGTGGCATTATAGCCGCACACGTGTCTTTTACCTATTTGGCTGCTTTATTCTGCTTTGATTGCATCGATAGCGATACTGCTATTAGGATCAGCAAAATAGGTCGACATTAGGATACAAGCGGAGATATCATCGATTGGGTCGCGTTCGTTTTTGATCCAACCATTGTCCCATGCGATTTCTCTTGCCTCGATTGAAGTCAGCCGCTCATCACACAATGATACGGTCACTGGCAGATGTTGCTCCATCACTCTATGGGCCAGACGACGAGCGAATTTGTGCGCTCGTTTTGAAAGCATGGAGCTAGTGCCATCCATATTAAGCGGTAGACCGACCACGACTTGCGCCACGCCCCAGACTTTGATAATACCAATTAAGTTGTCCCAATCTGGCTGACCGTTATTCATTGCCAAAATGTCAAAGGCACGCGCTGTCTGCGTAATGGTATTACCGAGCGCCATACCCATCTTTTTGACACCGTAGTCTAGCGCCAAGATAAGATGCGGCTTTACTTCTGGCTCGATAGTTTCAGCAGTGCTATTGCTATCGAGAGTGTCAATATCAATGTCATTATCTATAGCGTCTGTGCTATTCGCCGTAAAAGTACTATCTACCATAGTAATGGGTGTCCTTTATGTCTTTATCTAAATTTGCAGAGCGTATGATATTACGCATGACCTATGTCACTACTAAGATAGTCGAAATTGACTCCGATTTTGTCAGCTGCGATTTGCCAGCGTTCTTCAAACGGGGTATCAAATAATAAGTTTAGATCAGCAGGGCAAACTAGCCAATCACCATTACTGAGCTCTTGGTCTAGCTGTTTCTTACCCCAGCTGGCATGACCTAGGCACAGCTGATAGTGACCGACGCCTTGGCCTGCGGCAATACGCTTTAGAATATCTTGGCTAGTCGTGATGCAAACGTTCTCTGAAATAGCAAAAGAAGAGGCCCATTCTGGCTGACCAGTATGCAGCACAAAGCCGACCTCAGGATACATAGGGCCACCCTCTAGTGCCACATCTTCCATCACCTGCGGATTGGTCACTTCAATGTCTAAATCTTCTAGCAGCTTACCTACGCGAGATTGCTCAAGCGGACGATTGACCATCAGACCTAGCGCACCATGCTTGTCATGACGGCAAATATATATAAGTGCCTGCTCAAACCTTGGGTCTGACAGCTCTGGTCCTGCAATCAAAAAATGATGGGTCAAATTGGTTTTAGACATAGAAACAAATGCAACCTAATAATAAGGGTGAAAGACCACTATATGGTGATAATCAATAGAAAAGCAAGATTTGCACTAATTGCTACTGACCATCATACAGACTCAGCTAACCATCCGTTTTAATGAAAACGAATGATTATTTAACGTTAGATAGGTCAGATAAGCGTTATTTAACATCGGATAATAAGCTGCGGGCATGGTCGCGCGTGACATCGGTGATAATGACACCACCAGACATACGCGCCAACTCGTCTACTTGCGCACTGTCGGTCAGTATGAGTAGCTCGCTTTCGGTCTGTTCTTGATGGTGCTTTTGTACCAAGATATGTTGATGCGCTTGCGCTGCGACTTGTGCTTGGTGTGTGATAGCCAGCAATTGCTGTGTTTGCCCAAGCGAGCGTAGCAGTTCGCCAACCACTTGCGCAGTACCGCCACTGATACCAACGTCGACCTCATCAAATACCAACATAGGCTTGGCGGCATTGTTATCAGCATTGGTCGCTTGTAAGACTTGCATCACGAGCGCCATACGTGACAGTTCACCACCTGAGGCGATTTTGTGTAGAGGCTGCATTGGCATACCGACATTGGCGCTGAATAATAAATCAATATCGAAACAACCTTGGGCATTGTACTGACTAGGTTCGGCTTTCTTAGTAAAAACAAATTCACAGCGAGCATTGGGTAGCGCAAGTGGTTGTAGCTGTTTGATGAGTTGCTTACTAATTATCGGAGCAGCTTTTGTGCGCTCTTTATTCAACTGTGTCGCCAGAGCGAGATAGTCTTGCCAAGCCTGATCAATTTGCGCTGCCATTGCATCACTGCTTGGCTCGTTCTCTAGCTGCTCTAATTGCGCTTCCCAGCCTTTTGCTTCATCAATTAAATCACTCGCTGGCAAGCTATGCTTACGTGACAGACGATGTCCTAAGCTGATTAAATTGTCTAGTGTTTGCAATCGTTCAGGATCAGGTAGCTGCTGTTCGGCATAATCTGATAGCAGCGCAGTCACCTCAGTGATTTGCTGCTGTGCTAGATGTAGCTGTTCAGAAGCTTGTTCAAACGTTTGGCTAACGCCTACTTGGTTGTCACAGAGTTTAATTGCTTGTCCGAGCAAGGTCATGACGTCTGGTTCATCAGTATCATTGTCGAGCAAATGCAGACCATGACTGGCCTCTTGCATTAAGGCTTCAATATTGGAGAGCTCTTCGTGTTCAGATTCAACTTCTGCGTAATCCACAGCTAATAACGGGGCAATATCTGCTAATTGGCTCTGCAACAACTGAATACGATCTTGACGCTGGGCTTCGCGGCTCGCGATGTCATCTGCGCGACGTTTTAGCTGCTGATAGGCTTGATAGCTACTGGCAGTTTGGATGGCTAGCGGTGTTATCTGTGCCATCTCATCAAGCCATTGCACCACAAATTGCGGCTTAAGTAATGCTTGCTGAGCATGTTGGCTATGTATATTGACCAGTAAAGCACCTAAACTCTTTAGCTCCGCTAAGCTAACCGGTGAACCATTTAGCCATGCTTTTGAGCGGCCAGTATTGCTTAATTGTCGACGAATAAGTACTTCAGGCTCTTCTAGCGGTCGATCATTTTTGGCAAACCAGTCAGCGACGACGCTGTTATTTTCTACATCAAATTGAGCGTAGATATCTGCATGCGCAGCGCCATGCCTGACCATTGCACTGTCTGCTCGCTCACCGACACATAGTGATAGTGCATCTAGCAATAACGACTTGCCAGCACCTGTTTCACCAGTGATGACATTAAAACCTTCAGCCACGCTCAGCTCATGCTGAGCAATCAACGCAAACTGATGTAAAGTTAACGATACTAGCATCAACGCCTCTCAGGACAGACAATGGACATCATATAAATCTTAGGAAGCCATCTATAAATAGGGTAAATAAGGAAGTGAAAATATCTATTTAAACTTGCTAATTAGATAAATATTGTAGGCAAATAGTATGGTGTTAAATGTGCGTAAATACAAACTTTAAGATGAGGTATAACAGAATTTATTATTGGGAGATTACCATAAAACTATTAAAAACTGACAATAAATCATCAACATAATACCTATAATATTAATCGTTAGGGTCATTGGATATCTAAAGATAAGCACAGTATGTGAAGAAGTGTTTTGACTGATAATTATAAAAACATACCTAAGTTAGTGGCCTAGCATCCGCCTAGAAAAATACCAAATGAATATTAAACGAACGGGTAGATACTTGCCATCGAATAGAATTTTCCTAGTCGCTTTAACAAACTTTATAGATATAATGTGGTAGCATAATCTCACATAATGATAAACTCTTCTTATGAGTTTGATGCGCTATGCAAGCTGATAACGAGTCATAATTTTGTAAAATTGTAGGCGTATAGTGGTAAAAATATGCCACTCAATCATTACTCAAAAGCGTTTTCATAGAACCTGTGGCTACCTTTAGCGCGCAGATATCTACTATAGAGGGATAAAGTATCTAAAGCAGGCGTGTTTGCTTACTGGTCGCGTATTTGAAGCCCAGTGCAACTCTGTCAGTACTTTAACCCGTTACTTATTTTTTAGTTTTGCCATAATTATTTGATAAGGAAGCCACTATGACAGCGGCGCAATTTACTAACGTAACAGTTAATGCCCAAGCGACAGTATCTTATGATGGTCGCTGCTCAAGCCATACCATTATGTTTGAGGATGGTCGTCATAAAACGCTAGGCGTGATCTTACCTTGTGACAACTTGGTTGAGCATTATCACTTTAGCACTAATACTTCTGAGCGTATCGAAATCACTAGTGGTGAGTGTGAAGTGAAGATCAATGGTGATGATGAATTCAGCTACTACCGTGCCGGTCAATCATTTGTCGTTGAAGGCAATAGCGGTTTTAACCTACGTACTGAAGAGATTGTTCAATATGTCTGTCATCTAGAAGGCTGATATTATTAATAGGGCGCTCGAGCTTTCATTCTAGCGCCTGTTCTATCACACATTAGTGTTTCGAGAAAATAAACAATATCGGATTGGTATTGTTTATTTCTTTTTTGACGTTTGGTTTACTGTTCTCTCATCATCAATGAGCTATGACATTTAAAGCCGACGTTACCCTCTTTTATTCCGTCGCCTAGTGCGATATCCACTTTATATTTAGTAGGCCTATTATGGCAAAACCCATTTATTTTTACGGCATTCATGCCATTGATGCGTTACTTGAACATCGTCCTCTTGATGGCCTTAGCTTGTTTGTGCAGCAAGGGCGTGAGAGTGACAGTCATGTACAAGCTATCATGGCCGAAGCGGAAGCAAACGGCATTAGTATTCAACCAACCCAAAAAGACAAGCTAACGCAGTTGTGTGGTAGTCCGCAGCATCAAGGCGTGGTGCTCAATGCTCGTCCGTTAGGTTTCGCTGATGAAGGTTTGCTTGATACTATTATTGGCCGTGAACAATGCTTATTGTTGGTACTAGATCAAATTACTGATGCACATAACTTTGGCGCCTGCCTACGTACCGCAGTGGCTATGGGTGTGGATGCAGTGGTTTGTCCAAAACACCATGCAGCGAGCCTAACGCCAACAGTCGCTAAAGTATCAGTTGGCGCAGCAGAGATGATGCCGATTGTCAGCGTTACGAACTTGGCACGCACGTTGTCGCAAATCAAAAATGCAGGCGTTTTTGTATTTGGTACGGCACTTAGTGAAGAGGCTAAGCCAATACATGCCGCTGACCTAACTGGCAAGACCGCTATCATTATGGGTTCAGAAGGAGAGGGTATGCGTCGCCTGACAATGGAGAGCTGTGATGAGTTGGTTTATATTCCAATGTCAGGAAACGAGCATGGTAATCTACAGAGCCTAAACGTGAGTGTTGCTACTGGGATGGCACTGTATGAGGTCAATCGCCAGCGAACTTTAGCTGCTGGGCAAGCGTAAGGTACTCTTGGTGCAAGGGTTCTAGTTGTAGATATAGAGAGGCAAGGTCGCTCTCATTGAGTATGACATTGTCTGCATGACGATTACGCTCTTCACGACTCAGCTGATTGGTCATAATGGCCTTAATTTTTTGTATGCTTTGATCATCACGCTGACTGGCACGCGCAAGCTGCGTGTCTTCGGTGGCATCCATGACTAAAATACGTTGACATAAATTGGCCAGTCCTGCTTCTGCCGCCTCTATAAGTAGGGGCGCAGACAAGACTATATACGGTGAAGTACTAGCATCTAGCTGTGCCTTTGCTGTCTCACGTATCGCTGGGTGAGTGATAGCCTCAAGCTCAATCAGCGCTTCAGGATTTGCAAATACGTGTGTACGTACAGCAGCCCTATCCATGACACCCTCATCCGTCAGTATCCAATCACCAAACTTTTTCTGGATTTTCTGCAGAGTGGTGCTACCTTTAGCGACAGTCTCATGGGCGATCACGTCTGCATCAATAATATCGATGCCTTGCTCAGCAAACCAAGCACTAGCGGCAGATTTGCCACTACCGATACCACCCGTCAAACCAACCACGAGCTTCTTATTTTTTGGTTGCGTGGTTTGTGGTTGGTGTGAATAAGAGTGCGATATATTTTTTGACATAATAGTGGCTTATCTGATAGATAGAACAATGAATGCAGCTTTGAACTCACAATCGGCCTTGTAAAGCTTTACTTATGAGTCGCTGCCGAAAATTTCCTACAATGATATTTACTACAATAATCTAGTGTACGCTGTCAGCTATTAGACATACATACCGAGATACCAGCTGACGATATCTGAGCCGTATAATAAGGCAACGATACCTGCTATAGCGATATAAGGCCCAAAAGCAAAAGGTCGGCTTTCACCCTGTTTTTTCATCAAGATCAATCCAACGATAGAGCCAAGTAAAGACGATAGTAGGATGATTAAGGGTAACATTATAGGCCCAAGCCAAGCACCTAATACCGCCAATAGTTTAAAATCCCCTTGGCCCATTCCATGTTTTTTAGTTATTAAGTAAAACACTTTGACTACTATCCATAGCGATAAAAACCCAAGTAGTAATCCCCATATCGACTGTGTTGGTGATACGAACCAGCTTTGTGAATTCACCGCCAACCCTAAGCCTGCCAAAGGAAAGGTAAGGCGATCGGGTAGTAACTGTGTGTCAAAGTCGATACCTGTTAGAGCTACCAGTGTCCATACTAAAACCAATGCGGACAAGCCTGTAGTATTTACCCCAAACTTATATATTACTAATACAGATAAGAGGGCAGTTACTAGCTCAACGAGAGGATAACGTAGACCGATAGCCGCTTTGCAACTTGAACAGCGTCCGCGTAGTAACAGCCAACTTATTAAAGGGATGTTTTCATACCACTTAATTTTATGTGCGCAATGAGGGCAGCGAGAGGCAGGTCGACTTAAAGTAATTGGTTGGTCAGTAGCGACAATATTTGCTATGGGCAGCGTATGCTCGCGTGGCATATCTGCTTGTTCAGACATGAACTGGCTACACTCTTGTCTCCAACCATACACCATCATCAGCGGTATGCGATGAATCACAACATTTAGAAAACTGCCAACGCAAAGACCTAATAGGCCAAATACGAATAAAGCTAGGGCGATGTTTTCTTGTAGTAACTGTATAAATTGCATTAAGTAATTATCCTACTACTGCGCCCATCTGGAAAATTGGCAAGTACATTGCGATGACTAGGCCACCAACTAATACACCTAAAACTGCCATGATCATTGGCTCCATCAAGCTGGTCAAACCATCGACGGCATTATCAACTTCATTTTCATAGTAGACAGCGACTTTATCTAGCATTTCTTCTAAGCTACCAGACTCCTCACCAATACCAACCATCTGAATGACTAGACTCGGAAACAAGTTGGTCGAGCGTATAGAAAACTGTAATTGCTGGCCAGTAGATACGTCATTTTTGATCTGTTGAGTTGCATTGTAAAATACAACATTATTGGTCGCACCGGCAGTAGAGTCTAGGGCATCGATAAGTGGAACACCAGCGGCAAAAGTTGTAGATAGTGTACGAGAGAAACGTGCAATAATCGCTTGATAGGCGATGTTGCCAAATATGGGAGCTTTTAAGACAGCACGGTCTAAAAAGTCACGAAATTTTTTAGATCGTTTTTTAGCTTCTGAAAAACCGATAATTGCACCACCGATAGCAATAATAAGGATAAACCACCATGCCTGCATCCATTCGGACATGCCAACAACCATCTGTGTAAAGGCAGGCAGCTCTGCGCCAAATGATTCAAATAGATCGGAGAATACAGGTACTACTTTTATCAATAGAATCATGGTGACAATGATAGCAACCACGATAACGGCAATAGGATACTTCATTGCTTTTTTGATTTTTACTTTTAGTAGCTCACTCTTTTCTTTGTAAGTAGCGACTCGTTCAAGCATCGTCTCAAGTGCACCCGATTGTTCGCCAGATTCGACGAGTGAACAGAATAAATCATCAAAATAGCGAGGATGTTTGCGCAAAGAAGAAGCAAAGGTACCACCTGCTTCAATATCTGCTTTTATTTTCAATACTAAGTCTTTCATACTCGGATTATCGAGAGAGTCGGCGACAATTTCAAAAGACTGAGTTAACGGTACACCTGCTTTCATCATTGTTGCTAATTGCCGAGCAAAAATAGCAATATCAATGGCTTTAATAGCTTTTTTGAAAGTATAAAGTGGCTTTGGTTTTTTCTTGATCCCTTTAACCGTGATACCTTGTTTACGCAGGGTTGCCTTCGCCAGCTCTAAGCTACGACTAGTAGTTTCGCCCTTAACTTTCTGTCCGCGTCGATTCACACCGTCGTAAACAAAATCTAACAACATATCGGTCTTAGCTTTTGCCATGTTACTACCCTCAAAATTGTCCAATATAAATTGTAAATTTACAATAGAATACCAGACTTAGGATACCAGTCAGGCATACTTTATTTTAGCGTAAAAAACCAGTGGCTATCTGTTTTATTTTTAAAGATATACGATAAGGAACGTTGCTAGTTTATCACTCTTATAATAACTAAAAGTCAATATGCTAAGACATAAATTACGTGTTCTATGATTTTACTTATTATTCAGAAGTCACTCGCATCATTTCCTGAATACTTGTGACACCTTGCAACACTTTTAAAATCCCAGAACGTCGCAAGTCGCGGAAACCATTTTTGATGGCAGCATCTTTGATATCTATTGCGTTACCATCTTCCATGATAATGCGTGAAATATCAGGGCTGACTTTCATCACCTCATAGATACCTACACGGCCTTTATAACCTTCACGGCATTCATTACAGCCGACTGGTTCATAAATGACATTATCAGTGTTATCTAAATCAGTATCGGTAAAACCAATCTCTAACAAGCTTTGACGCGGGATGTTAATAGGTTTTTTGCAGTTCTTGCAGAGACGTCGTGCCAAACGTTGAGCAATGACTAGGTTAACCGACGTGGCAATATTAAAGGAGGCGACGCCCATATTGCGTAGGCGCGTTAATGTTTCAGGTGCCGAGTTAGTATGCAAAGTAGAAAGAACCATATGACCTGTTTGCGCCGCTTTAATCGCAATCTCAGCAGTCTCAAGGTCACGAATCTCACCGACCATGACAATATCAGGATCTTGACGTAAAAAAGACTTTAGCGCATTGGCAAATGTTAGACCAACTTTGGCATTAACATTGACTTGGTTAATCCCTTCAAGGTTAATTTCGACTGGATCTTCAGCCGTTGAGATATTGGTTGCGCCAGTATTCAAGATGTTGATACCAGTGTAAAGTGATACTGTCTTACCAGAACCAGTAGGACCAGTGATAAGCAACATGCCTTGTGGTTTGTGTAATGCCTCTAAAAACATTTCCTGTTGATCTGGTTCATACCCCAATGCATCAATACCTAACATGGCTGACGATGGATCAAGGATACGCAAAACAAGCTTTTCACCGAATAACGTCGGTAATGAGTTTACCCGGAAATCAATCGCTTTATTTTTAGAAATTTTTAGTTTAATACGCCCATCTTGTGGTACCCGACGTTCTGAGATATCCATCTGAGACATGACCTTTAAGCGTGCTGCAATTTTATTCGCAAGTTGAACTGGTGGATTAGCCATTTTTTGCATGACGCCATCGACACGAAATCGTACTCTGAAAGATTTTTCGTATGGCTCAAAATGTAAATCAGAAGCACCCATACGGATAGCATCGACTAGCATTTTATTGACGAACTTTACAACAGGTGCTTCGTCGATACCATCATCAAGCTTGGTCTCGTTTTCTTCCTGCCCATCATCGAAGTCGACATTTAAATCACTATTAGAAAAGCTATCAAAGCTCTGCATCGTATCTGCGTATGCACTTTCAATACGCTTTTTGAGCTTGTTTTCTTCGACAACAATGGTTTCTATCGACAGACGAGAATTAAAGGCAATCGCATCAATAGCATCAACGCGTGTGGGATCACTTAGTGCGACAAATAGACGTTGTCCTCGTTTAAAGAGTGGTAACGCATTAAACTTACGAACGATTTTCTCATCAACCAAGTCTTTTGGAATAACATCAACATTTAATGCATCAAGATCGAATAGAGGGTCGCCGAAAGCTTGGGATAGCATTTGGGCAAGTTGATAAGCATCGGCCAATTTATTGTCTACTAGATAAGGTACCAGTCCTATTTGCTGCTGCTGCGACTCAATCTGTGCCGTCTTCATGTTCGCTTCGCTAACGACACCGTCGCTAATCAGTTGCTGCGCTAGACCACCGTACTTACTGGTTGCGATAGACATTTTAACCTCTCCTTTGATACAAAATATTCTGTAAAACTGCTTGGTATTACACGTTATATGCTTGTTGTTTTCAGTTGATAACTCGCTATAACTATATTGCTTTGTTTATCTTATCTACCTGCGTATCTATATATATAGCTAGCAATAATATTTGATTTTATACATTCTGTAGTATAGAACTTTACTTTAGTTTGAAAAATTTATATATACCATTAGGCGACTAGCTCGTAAAAATAATGGTCTATTGATGCACTATCTATAGATAAGTTTACAGAAGTGATTCTGCTCATGGTGGCACGCTACTATAGCACTTACGAATTATTTGTTATACTGACGCGCATATTAGCCGAATTGGCATGAATACATGAGACAAGGTAAATAAGTATGCAAGCTTGGGTAATTGGCAATTGGAAACAGAATCCTGCGACTAACAGTGCTGTCAATGCACTATTGGACGACTTATTGACGAAAGTTAATACTGAAGAACAAGCCAACTCTCAGACATCAAAAAACCGCTGTAAATTAATGGTAGCGCCCAGTTGTGTTCATTTAAGTACAGTGAGTACGCGTCTAGCAGATAGCTCAATACTTTGTGCAGCACAGGACGTTAGTACCTATAGTGCAAGTACAGGAGCCTATACTGGTGACTGCTCAGCCCAACAGGTAGCAGATGCAGGTGCTACTTGGACGCTACTTGGCCACTCTGAGCGTCGCCAATATCATAAAGAGTCTCATAAATGCCTGATAAGCAAATTGTCTCATGCGTTTTCCCAGAACTTAGGCGTGGTGTTTTGCATCGGCGAAACACAAGAGCAGTATGACAATAGTCAAACACTCGACGTTATCAATGAGCAACTCTCGGTTATTAAAGACTTACTGACTCAGCAGCCAGATTTAGCATCATCGTTATCTGAAAAGCTGCTCGTCGCTTACGAACCTGTATGGGCCATTGGTACAGGTAAAGTGCCTACTGTGGCAGAAGTGAGTAAGACTCATCAGTACATCAAACAAACGGTTGCAAGCTTTGCTGATATAACAGATACGATTACCGTGCTGTATGGCGGTAGTGTTAATGCTGATAATGCCAATAGCTTTGCTTCTGACGCTATGATTGATGGCGCGTTAGTGGGCGGTGCTTCGTTAAAAGCAGAGAGCTTTCTAGCGATTGCCGATGCCTTTAACCAAGCCAATGCTTAAATAACGCTCAGATATCAAGATCATAGCTTATAGACAGTATGGTTTTATCGGTTAGTAAAAGTAGGTTTAACACTGCCCTTGCAATCGTGTACAATGCGCCTTATTTATATAGTCGATTTGGCATTTGATCATGCCGATTGTCATTCTATTAACCTTACGTTTTATTTTCCGTTATCAGTCGTCATTACGCGGCAAAAGAGGCCACCATGTTTACGTTTATATTAGCCCTGCATATTATTGTGGCCATTGCCATGATCGGCTTGATTCTGATACAGCATGGTAAAGGGGCAGACGCTGGAGCTTCTTTTGGTGCAGGTTCATCAGGTACGGTATTTGGTGCAGCGGGAACCGCCAACTTTTTGACGCGTGCGACTGCAGTACTAACGGTCATATTCTTTATTACCAGTATGACGCTGGCTGTTCATGCGCGTAAGCAAGCAGAAGATCAATTTCGTCTAGATGCGCCAGTATCAGCGCCGCAAACGCCGCGTCCATTGACACAAAATCCTGAATAAGTGGCTTTTAAGTAGTCAGCGCTTGCTATTTTGGTAGGTTACATTTACAATGCTTTTCTGTTTTCGCAAGTCCTTATCTATTAATGCTTACCTTACGCATTATATATAGTAGATAGGAAGTTAGAAAACAGAGTAGTAAAATGCGATTGTGGTGGAATGGTAGACACGCCATCTTGAGGGGGTGGTGGCGAAAGCTGTGGGGGTTCAAGTCCCCCCAATCGCACCAAGTTTCATAGACGCAGCATAGCGTCAGGTTGGATTTTTAGTAGTAACCACTTAATTTATAATTATTTTAAATAAAGTGTTGACACTTCTACATTATCTCCCTATAATATGCGTTCTAGATTGATGCGGGGTGGAGCAGTCTGGTAGCTCGTCGGGCTCATAACCCGAAGGTCGTTGGTTCAAATCCAGCCCCCGCTACCACTTTTTATACTGATGTTTTGTACACTAAATTTGTCAGTACCGATTAACCCACCATAATGTTTGTGGGTTTTTTTGTATCTGAAGGTCAGTGTTATCGCGGTATCTATCCTACTTATGCTAAGCTCTAAGTCTATAGAGTACGATATTACTCGTCACTGGTCATCATCGGCCGCTACTGGCACGATGCTCCTTAAGCAACACTATCTTTTATTCCTCACGCTTTTATCGATAGTAGTGCTTTATAACTAATAAAAGCATTGTTTGGCTGAGCTTGATGTTTTTTAGGCTCGTCCCTATATAAATGCACAATATGTATCATATATTTGTGATTTAAAATTATATACTGACCGTGATTCTTATCATCATAAGATTGTTATATATGGATAAGAGTCAATCTTTAATACAGTTTACTAAGTACGATAGATAAGTGAATAGGAAAATACAAAGAGATTATGAAGCTTTCGACTAAAGTTGCAGAACTGACTAATATTATTGCCCCTGCCGTGGCCGCTTGTGATGTGTCATTATGGGGTATCGAGTTTGCGCCACAAGGTCGTCGCTCTTTACTACGTATCTATATTGAGGCATTGCCAGAAGAGCAAGCCCAAGATAAACAAGTAACGATTGAAGATTGTGCGGCAGTAAACCATCAAGTAAGCGGTATTTTAGAAGTTCATGATCCTATCGCTGGTGAGTACATCTTAGAAGTATCTTCACCTGGTTTTGACCGTGCATTTTTCTCAGATGAGCAAATGCATGCGTATGTTGGTCAAACTGTGAGCTTGCGTCTGATTCAAGCTATCGGTACAGGCGATCAGAAACGTCGTAAAGCCACAGGTACTTTAAATAGTATTGATGAAAACTCTTTAAAACTGACGTCAAGTGATGGTGAGCAATTTGAGATCGCACTAAGTAATATTGATAAAGCCAATTTGATTTATGAAGATGCCTAGATTTTTACTAGGGTAACTGTTTATAGATAGACAGTTTTATCTTCCAATAGCTTATGTGGCTTATAGCAACTATATAATAGCAGCACCCAAATTATAAAATTTAAGTCAATTAAAAAATGATAGGACAGGTATAGCATGAGTCGTGAAATCTTAACGGTAGTAGAAACTGTCAGTAATGAAAAGGGCTTAAATCCTGAAGATATCTTTGAAGCAATTGAAGACGCTTTAGTGGTATCGACTAAGAAAAAAGTATATACCGAGCAGCCAGAAGTGGCTGTACGGGTAGCAATCGACCGTGCAACTGGCGATTACGATACTTATCGTTACTGGACAGTGGTTGCAGATGAAGACCATGAAATGCCAGCTTGTCAGCTTGCTATCACCGATCTTGATCAGGAAGAATGGTCAATTGGTGATATTAAAGAAGAGCAAATTGAATCAATCGAATTTGGTCGTATTGCTGCTACTCAAGCAAAACAGGTCATCATCCAAAAGATTCGTGAAGCTGAGCGTGCATTAGTTGCAGATGCTTTCGAGCCACGTGTTGGTGAGATGATGTATGGCGAAGTCAAAAAACAGACTCGTGATGGCTATATCATCGATTTGGGTGACAATGCTGAAGGTTATTTGTCACGTGATCAAATGTTGCCACGTGAACAACTCCGTGCAAAGTCGCGTATCAACGCTATCTTGTACCATGTGAACCGTGAAAACCGCGGTGCACAGTTATTGTTATCTCGCACACATCCTGAAATGCTATCAGCATTGATGCAAAAAGAAGTGCCTGAGATCGCAGAACAAATTATCGAAATTCGTAACGTCGCTCGTCTGCCAGGTACTCGTGCTAAAATAGCCGTGAAGACCAACGATCATCGTATCGATCCAGTTGGTGCCTGTATTGGTATGCGTGGTACACGTATCCAAGCAGTACAGCAAGAGTTAGACGGTGAGCGTATTGATGTGGTGGTATGGTCAGATGATCCTGCCCAGTTCATCATCAGCTCTCTAGAGCCTGCTGACGTAAGCAGTATCATTTTAGATGAAGATACGCAAACGGCAGATATTATCTTTAGCACCAATGATCAATTGGCGCGTGCTATTGGCTCACAAGGTCAAAACGTACGTCTAGCGTCTGAGTTGACGGGCTATAAGCTGAATATGATGCTCGAAGAAGAATATCAGCAACGTCAACAAAACGAATCAAAAGCGTTTATTGAATTATTCTATGAGCGCCTAGAAGTAGATAAAGATTTAGCACAAGCATTGGTTGATATTGGTTTTACCAGTATCGAAGAAGTGGCCTATGTACCAGTTGAGACTTTCTATGATATCGAAGGTCTAGATGATGAAGCGATTGATATGATTCAAGAGCGTGCTAAAGAAGTTGTCATCGCTGATGAACTGGTCAAACAACAGAACATGAAAGAGCCAAGTCAAGAGCTTCAAGAGCTTGAAGGTATGACAGTCAGTTGGGCTTATAAAATGGCGCAAAAAGACATCATTACTGTTGATGACTTGGCAGAACAAGCCGTCTTCGATCTAGAAGATATCGAAGGATTAGACTCTGAAACTGCAGGAAAACTCATCATGAAAGCTCGGGAATCTTGGTTCGATGAATAAGCGGTAACTGCATATCGCTGTCTTTTGGTGATATGCTATTGAGAATAAAGCGCTGATATCTATTTATAAGTATCAGCCTTAACCCAATCATTTGTAGCCAACAACTGAATTGAACATATAGCAAATAATAGACAGTAGGTGATAATAAATGGCAGATAAGACCGTCAAAGAACTGGCAGAAATGGTAGGCAAAACTACAGATGCTGTAAAGCAGCAATTAGTAGATGCTGGCCTGCCTGCTCGCGCAGAGGATGACCTAGTCACCGAGCTTGAGCAAGAAAAGCTAGTGACGTATTTAAAGCAAAGTCATGGTCAACAAGAAAAGCGTCGTATTAGTCTTAAATCTAAGACGACCAGTACTGCACGTGTGACCGGCTCTTCTGGTAAATCTAAGAGCGTCAACGTAGAAGTGCGTAAAAAGAAAGTATTTGAAAAGCCTGATCCAGAAAAAATGGCTGAAGAGCTAGCCGCTCGTGAGCAGGCTCTAATTGAGTCTCAAGAACGTGCAGCAAAAGAAGCTGAAGAACGTGCCGCTACTAAGAAAAAAGCGGAAGAGCGTCAAGCAGCAACGCTAGCAGCAATGCGCGCAAGCTTAGGCTCTAGCAAAAAATCAGACGACAAAAACGATGATATTTCTACATCAGTTGTCGTCAAAAAAGGCGGTAAAGCGACTGCTGAAGTTAAGCCTAAAGAGCAGCCGAAGAAGAAAGTTGCTGCAACCAAGCCTAAAGTTGAAACCGCTGCTGAACGTAAAGCTCGCGAGACTCGTGAGAAAGAAGAAGCGCGTCTGCGTGAAATTGAATTAGAAACCCGCCGCACACAAGCTGAAGAAGCGCAAAAGCGTACACTTGAGCAAATGCGCAAAATGGCTGGTAAATATACAGATCGTGAGCCTGTTACTGAAGTACGTAAAGATGAACCGTTAGCTGAAGGTTTGGTCGGTGATGCACTAGAAGAGTCTTTCGAAAAAGAGCGTCGCGAAATCAAACGTGGTTCGAACAGTACTGGTACTCGTGGTCGTCGTCGTAAGAACCAAGATGAGCGCGAAATCAAAAATCGCAAAAACGGTTTGCGTTCAACTCAGGCGTCACAGCATAAGTTTGAAAAACCTGTCGAAAAAATTGTTTATGATGTCGAGATTAGTGAGCAAATTTCAGTTGCCGATCTTGCGCAGCGTATGGCAGTTAAAGCTCGCGAAGTAACCAAATTACTTATGAAAATGGGTGAAATGGCTCGTGAGTCAGATACGATTGATCAGGCAACCGCAAGCTTGCTTGTTGAAGAAATGGGCCACAACCCAGTACCAGTTAGTGATACTAAAGTCGAAGATGACTTACAGTACGCAGTTGATGAGCGTAGTAGTAACATCCAGACTCGTCCACCAGTAGTGACTATTATGGGTCACGTCGATCATGGTAAGACCTCACTACTAGATAAAATTCGTGAAACGAAAGTTGCGAATGGCGAAGCGGGCGGCATTACACAGCATATCGGTGCTTATCATGTAAAAACTGATCGCGGTGTTATTACTTTCCTTGATACTCCAGGTCACGCAGCGTTTAGCGCAATGCGTTCACGTGGTGCTCAAGCGACTGATATCGTTGTATTGGTGGTTGCAGCTGACGATGGCATGATGCCACAAACAGCAGAAGCAATTGATCATGCACGTGCAGCTGGTACGCCAATCATTGTTGCTATTAACAAGATGGATAAGCCAGGTGCTGATCCTGACCGTGTTCTTAATGAATTAACGACGAAAGAAGTTGTTTCAGAAGAATGGGGTGGCGATACACCAATGGCTCGTATCTCAGCCAAAACAGGCGAAGGTATCGAAGACCTACTAGAATTCATTAGCTTACAAGCTGAGCTAATGGAACTAGAAGCGCCACTAGACGGTGCTGCTCAGGGTGTGGTTATTGAATCAAGACTTGAAAAAGGTCGTGGTCCTGTCGTTAGTGTCCTAGTTAAAAAAGGTACATTGAAACAAGGCGACTTAGTTCTAGCTGGTGAGCACTATGGTAAAGTTCGTGCATTAACAGACGAGCATGGCCAACGTATCAAATCAGCTGGTCCTTCTATCCCTGTAGAGATTTTAGGTCTGCCTGAGACACCTGCTGCTGGTAGCGAGTTCCTAGTTGTGACGGACGAGAAAAAAGCTCGTGAAGTTGCGGACTTTAGAACCAACCGTGAGCGTGAGCGTCAACTTGAGCGTCAGAATGCCATGCGTTTAGAAAGCATGTTTGATCAGATGGGTCAAGGCGATGTGTCATTCTTGAATATCGTACTAAAAACAGACGTACGTGGTTCACTTGAGGCACTACTAGCCGCCCTAAACGAATTGTCTACTGACGAAGTAAAAGTAAGAGTGATCAGTTCAGGCGTTGGTCCTATTTCTGAGTCTGACGTAACCCTTGCAGAATCGAGTGAAGCGGTACTATTAGGCTTTAACGTTCGTGCAGATGCTACCGCACGCCGTAAAGCAGATACTGCTAACATGGATATTCGCTACTATAGTGTAATCTATGGTTTGATCGATGATGTTAAATCAGCAATGAGCGGTATGCTTGCTCCTGAACATCGTGAGAAAATCCTTGGTGTTGCAGACGTTCGTGAAGTATTCCGTTCTAGTAAGTTTGGTGCTGCTGCTGGTTGTATGGTGGTCGAAGGTACAATCTATCGCAACAAACCTATCCGCGTATTGCGTGATGATCAAGTTATCTTTACTGGTCAATTGCAATCATTACGTCGCTATAAAGAAGACGTGAATGAAGTACGTACTGGTATGGAATGTGGTCTGGCCGTTCGTGGCTATGATGTTGAAGCTGGCGATAAGATCGAAGTCTTTGAAATCCAAGAGTTCGCACGTACTATCTAAAGCTGCTGTTCGATAGCAGAGTATGTATTAATGCAATATGCGTAACCCGCTGAGCTGTTTAGATACTTTGCTAATATTCAGCTGTACTTAGGCCTAACAGGTACATCCTGCTAGGCCTTTTTTAGCACATATCAGTGCAACATCTATTAATCAGCAGACTTATACAGTAATAAAATAAGCCCATTAAAGTAAGGTAACAACATGAACCAACGTTTACAAAGATTGTCGGATCAGATTCAGCGTGAGCTTGCTGTTCTTATTCGCGATGAAGTCAATGACCCTCGTCTAACAGGTTTTGTCACTATATCTAGTGTCAAAGTTAGCCCAGATTTGGGTTATGCGGACGTCTATGTCACTATCATGGAGCCTGAGCTCAATGATGCTATGAACAAGACCAATCATGAAGAAAGCATCAAAGTACTGAATAAAGCGGCAGGATTTTTGCGTACAGAATTAAGCCATAGCTTAAAAACACGTACTACGCCGCGCCTACGTTTTCACTATGATGAAGTGACTGCTCGTGGTAACTACATGATGGACTTGATTAGTAAAGCCGTGACTAAAACTGAGCAAAACGAGAATGACGAGTAAATTATTATTATGTCTATAGCGTCTAAGCAAGTTGATAAAAAAGCCAGTAAAGTACCTGAAAAAGTAAAAGTTTCAGGTGTTATATTGGTGGATAAACCCAAAGGTATGACCTCGCAGCAAGTTGTGTCAAAAGTGAAGTATTTATTTAAGTCACCGATACACGATAGTAAAAAGGCAGGGCATACAGGAACGCTTGATCCGATGGCAACTGGCCTGTTGCCTATTTGCTTGGGTGAAGCCACTAAGTTTAGCCATTATCAACTGGATGCTGATAAATCCTATCAAGCGACTATCTTGCTAGGTAGTCAAACCGATACTGGTGATGCTGATGGCCAAATCGTCACGCAGGCATCTATCCCAGTATTTGACGAAGCGTCATTGGCGACTATTGCACAGCAGTTCTTGGGTGCTCAGCAGCAGATACCACCGATGTATTCAGCGCTAAAAAAAGACGGCAAAAAACTGTATGAATATGCTCGCGCTGGCATTGAGGTTGATAGACCGCCTAGAGATATCACGATTAAAGCAATCAATCTACAGATGATAGATGATACTCAGATTAATCTCACGGTTACTTGTACGAAAGGTACTTATGTACGTGTATTAGCGGAAGATATTGCAAAGCAGCTAGGCACACTAGGACATCTGACGGCATTACGTCGTACACAAGTAGGGAACTTCAGCATTGATGATGCGATCGCTTTATCATCATTAGAAGAGCATGGTTTAGAGGCGCGTCAAGCTTGGCTACTGCCTATCGACGCTTGTATTGATATCGATGCTGAACTGACGCTGACAGAGGAACAGTGCGCCCGTGTACATATGGGGCAACGCCTAAACGTATTTGATGAGCTAACAGGTAAGCTCAAAGATTATGTTACTAATATGGTTTCTAACCAGCTGTCTAATGATAGTTCTGTTGGTATCGATGATGACGCTAGTACCAATGGTAAAGCTGATACTGATCTTGATGTGCCTCAGCTCCTAGAGCACGAAATACCAGTTGATATATGTCTACTCAATGAGCAAGGAGAGTTTCTTGGTTTGGGGTCTGTGAGCTTAAACGGACGTCTACAACCTAAGAAATTGATTCAACGCTAATAGTAACGTTTTCACTAATGTTACTTAAATAGAGAAACTACCACCTAACATTGGCTTGATTTACTAATAGTTTACACTAATCACATACCGTCACATTTTATTGCAGGTTTCGCCTATGGTGAAACCTGTTTTTTTTGTACTCTAGATTCATCAGATAGGGAATGCTGAGCTAAAAAATAAAATGGATAAATATTATAAAAATAGAAATTTGCCATAAGGTCAATAATCATAATAATAGACAATTAAAAATGGCTCATTAAAAGAAAAAAGTAATGCAGAAAGGACGCATTTAAATAAAAATAAAATAGTTCAAAAGAAAATGTACTACCGAATAATAATAAAACTAACTTATAAAAATATACTGACTCACAAAAACTAATAGATAAGAAGAAGGAAAGTTATGAAAACGATTGCTTTTTTACTACATAACCACTTCGAACAAGCAGAGTACGAAGACGTCAATAATCAGCTAAAAGACAAAGGCTACAAAACACTTCTCATAACAACAAATGATAAAAAAGAAGTGCAAGCCATGCAGCAAGACGTAGATAAGAATGATACTTTTACTGCTGATATCTTTGCAGAAGATGCCGAAGTTTCTGATTATGATGCATTGGTGTTACCAGGCGGTACTGTAAACGCTGATACTATTCGTGGTAATGAAAAGGCTCATCGAATTATTAACGCTATTAATGAGGCAGGAAAGCCATTAGCTGTTATTTGTCATGCTCCTTGGGTTCTCATTAATACAGGTATTGCTAAGGGCAAAACCCTTACCGCTTACCCTACTTTGCAACTAGATTTAGAAAATGCTGGAGCAAACTACGTAGATAAGACAGTACAAGTAGATGGCAATCTTATTACCTCGCGTAACCCAGACGATATTCCTAATTTTGTTGATGCCATAGATGAAGCATTATCTTAGACTTTCGACTTCTAATTAAACAAGCCTAATTAACTAAGTACTATTAAATTTCAACTCTGTACAACTAACATTTATAACTATAACTAAGGAAGATACTATGTCAAACTCTAATCCAAATGATACTAAGCTTGAGCAACAACGTTCTGATTCAGCAGAAGCAGCACTTAAAAGTCAAACTGAAGACAATCATAATGAAAATAGTGAAGCAGCAGCAGAACGTATCGCAGCT
The DNA here is from genome assembly GCF_030407795.1 of Psychrobacter sp. APC 3279. Classification (NCBI taxonomy): domain Bacteria; kingdom Pseudomonadati; phylum Pseudomonadota; class Gammaproteobacteria; order Moraxellales; family Moraxellaceae; genus Psychrobacter; species Psychrobacter sp. APC 3279. The sequence goes on from NZ_JASDCR010000009.1 coordinate 61,384, forward strand.
AACTTAGAAAACGCGAAAGAAGATAAGTAGGTTTTTAATATGCCACCTGTAATGGGTGGCATTGATATGTTTATAGTTTGCACGTCTTATGCTCGATGAGTGCAACTACCGTTAGTCCACAAAATAATAATTCAGGAGCTAATATGAGTAATTCACCGAACAATATGGACGAGCAGGAAAAAGAGATTGAAAAGCTTGCAGAAGAAATTAATCCGAGTGAGCATACTGCCCCAGACAGTCTAGCGGAAGTGACTACTGCCGCGCCTCTTGAAGATGATGAACTAGGCGGCAATGCGAAAGAATCTGACGTTAATAAGTAGCCTAGGTAGGATATCAATAGATAGTTATCTGTCATGTACTAGTTACCAGAGACCAAAGGTAGCGTTACAAGTATTATGAAAAACTGCTGCTAGTTCAGCAGTTTTTTGTTATAATTACCCCCACATTTAAATTAGGTTTTGAATGATGTACTGTAGTTAGCCCATTACTTTGATTAAGTAGTGCTATAGCTAAATACAACGTACGATTCAAAATATACTAAATGGTTGTTAACTGAGCTTGTCGTACACTAGGTCAACTCTAGTAATGCAGGGTTGTCCTGAATGGCGTACAGGTTATTTTATTTATTATTCTATTGCTTTAATACTGACTCAAATTGCAGTCCGTTTTTAAAGTTTTTAGCATTGCCGGAGATATTTATGCTAACTAATACCGATCGTGAACAAATCATCGCTCAATACCAACGTGGCGAAAATGACACTGGTTCTCCAGAAGTTCAAGTAGCTTTGTTGAGTGCTCGTATCAATGATTTGCAGAACCACTTTAAAGCACACAAAGCTGACCATCATAGCCGTCGCGGTCTTATCCGTATGGTTAACACGCGTCGTAAACTGCTTGATTACTTAAAAGGTAAAGACCTTGGTCGTTACACTACTCTAATCAGCCAGTTAGGTCTACGTCGTTAATCTAACGACAATAGTACGAGTGAATGCTGAATTTTTTGCTAAATCGTTCGGAACTTGTTTGTTATTATCGATAAAATAGATTTTTCTAAAAACGGTGTGGAATAGTTTCACGCCGTTTTTTTATGCTTATTCGTTTTAGATACTGTGCTCAAGTAGTAAGAGGTAGAACCCCTTCTCTAGAATAGCTAAGAGGAATATAGGTATAAACTATACTAACCAAGCCTCAAATGCGGTATTTTCTGACGATAATTGCGCTACTGTGCAATTAATTGGTCAATGGCTATAAATCACTGTAAAATAATGCCTTGTGAGTTTGATAGCGCATCTGCTACAGATATGGCAATTATTAATAAGATATTAATTATTTGGCTTGGTAATCAGCGCAGATAGCTGATATTTGAAAGTTCAGAAAATAGCCTGTAGGGTTTTTAGCATCGAAGTCTTTTGACTTAATGTCTTTTTGATAGTATTTATAGTAAAGCCAAAATTGCACGACCGAATATACATAATAGTACGATGTCTAACTCAGACAAATATATGAGATAACCAAGTAACGTTATTGGCATTGGTTGCGATGATTTCTAATAGAAAACATGTCAACTGATAGCCACATACACAGAATTTTAATGACAGATATCAGCTTTTTTTGACGCTGATATCAGTTTTGTCAGTCAACATTAGGAAGATTATATGACAATGTTCAACACCATTAAGCGTGAATTTCAATATGGCAACCAGCAGGTTGTTATCGAGACAGGCCGTATTGCCCGTCAAGCAAACTCTATCTTAGTACACATGGGCGGCGTAACAGTATTAGTTGCAGCAGTCGTAAAATCAGAAGCTAAAGAAGGTCAAAACTTCTTTCCGCTAACGGTTAATTATCAAGAAAAAATGTATGCAGCGGGTAAAATTCCAGGTGCTTACGGCAAACGTGAAGGCCGTGCGAGCGAATTTGAAACCTTAACTTCACGCTTGATTGACCGTCCGATTCGTCCGCTATTCCCAGAAGGCTACGTAAACGAAATCCAAATTACGGCAACAGTTGTATCATCAGATAAAACTCAGTCTGCAGATATCGCTGCACTAATCGGTGCTTCAGCAGCATTGGCTATTTCTGATGCACCATTTAATGGTCCTGTTGCTGCCGCTCGTGTTGGTTTCATTAACGGCGAATACGTTCTAAACCCAACGTCTGAGCAGCTTGAAACCAGTGACCTAGATTTGGTTGTGGCTGGTACTAAGTCTGCGGTATTAATGGTTGAATCTGAAGCGGCAGAGCTGTCAGAAGACCAGATGTTAGGTGCAGTATTGTACGGCCATCAGCAACAACAAATCGTTATTGATAACATTGCTTCAATGGCTGAAGAAATCGGTACTGCTAAGCAGCAATACTCTGCTCCTGAGCGTGACCAAGCACTTACTAGCAGCATGAAAGAGCAGTTCGGCGAGCAAGTTGCTGACGCTTATACCATTACTGATAAGCAAGCACGTTACACGAAGCTTGATGAAATTAAGCAGTCAATTATTGATGCACTTGCTGGTGATGCTGAGTCAGAAACTTATGCTGATACCGTATCTGAGCTTAAAGAAATCTATAACGACCTTAAATATCGTACTGTTCGTGACAACATCTTGTCAGGTAAGCCGCGTATCGATGGTCGTGACCCTGAGACAGTTCGTGCGCTTGACGTACAAGTTGGTGTATTGCCATATACGCATGGTTCAGCATTGTTCACACGTGGTGAGACGCAGGCATTGGTTACTACCACACTTGGTAACAGCCGTGACGTCAACATGATTGACTCACTAGGTGGTACGATTCGTGACCATTTCATGTTGCATTACAACTTCCCGCATTTCTCAGTGGGTGAGACAGGCCGCGAAGGTATTCCAAAACGTCGTGAAATCGGCCATGGTCGTCTAGCACGCCGCGGTGTACAAGCGATGTTACCAGATAGTGAGCGTTTCCCGTATGTGATTCGTGTGGTATCAGAAATTACTGAATCTAACGGTTCATCTTCTATGGCTTCTGTTTGTGGCGCAAGCTTGGCATTGATGGACGCAGGCGTACCATTAAAAGCACCAGTTGCTGGTATCGCGATGGGTCTGGTTAAAGAAGGCGATCGTTTTGCTGTATTGTCAGATATCTTGGGTGATGAAGATCATCTAGGTGATATGGACTTTAAAGTAGCTGGTTCTAAAAATGGTATCACTGCACTTCAGATGGATATCAAAATCGAAGGTATTACCCCTGACATCATGGAGCAAGCGCTTAAACAAGCTCATGCAGGTCGTATTCATATCCTAGAAGCAATGAACCAAGTATTGCCTGAGAGCCGTACTGAAATCAATGCTCATGCACCAAACTACGCGGTTATCGAAATCAATCCAGACAAGATTCGTGACGTTATCGGTAAAGGCGGAGCAACTATCCGTCAGCTAACGGAAGAAACTGGCGCGGTTATCGATATCGATGATGCTGGTACTATCCGTATCTTTGGTGAAAACAAAGCAGCGACCAAAGCGGCTATCGGTAAAATCGAAGCACTAACTGCTGAAGTTGAAGTTGGTAAAACTTATGAAGGTACCGTTGCTCGTATCGTCGACTTCGGTGCATTTGTAAATGTCTTGCCAAACACGGATGGCCTAGTACATATTTCACAAATTGCAGAAGAGCGCGTAGAGAATGTATCAGACTATCTAAAAGAAGGTCAAATCGTTAAAGTACTCGTACAAGACGTTGACAACCGTGGTCGTATCAAACTAACTATGAAAGGTGTTGAGCAGAACTAATACTCAATATCTGATGTGGTTTAAATAAGAAAAAACCGCCTTGAAATGCTCGTTATGAGTATTCAAGGCGGTTTTTTTATGTGTCCAAAAAGATGATGACTGGCTAGCTAAAAGGCCATTTATAACTCAATGCTTTTAGGCAGATGTATATCGATACGAAGTTTTGGTAGGTCTTGTAAGTACTCAGTCAGTAATGGCAAAGTATCAGCATGCCAGTCTAAAGGTAGGGTATCTGCTGTATTACTTTCATTGGATACGATATCACGTGGTTTGCCTGAGATAAGTGGCCGCGCAAGCAATGCAACTCTGCGTATACCTTGATAGCGTATTAGCGGCATTATTTGCTGTTGTAAATCAATTAAAGCAGCAGTCAGCCAACGTGTGCGCGCTGGATGGTAAGGATGGTTTGATATCACAAGGTTGGCAATGTAGTTTGGCTGGTTACCGTTACTACTGATACCAAGTCCGACTTGCTCACGTGTACGCTTATTAAGTAAACAGCTACCAACATTCAGACTACCATCGCGACACGCACGATGATAGCGACTATAATTATCAGGGAATAGAGTTTTCGCTCGTGTGAGTACAGGATCTAAAACGACACCAGCATTGTTGACAGGTAAAATAAGCAACTGTGCATTGCTATTTAAAATAGAGGCATGTTTGAATTGCAAAATCGCCATCGTAAGCCTCTCCATAACCAAATCAAGTATACGGTTATTGAACCGTCGCTTTATTAGAGTCGTTTGCTTCTAACTGAGCAATTTTTTGTTCAAGTAGTGCAATTTGTTCTGCCTTCATATCAGTCAATTGCTTATTCATAGCCACTTGTTCAGCGGCTAACTTTTCTTGTTCGGCCAGTCGCTGACGTTCATCTTCTAAACGATCAATCTCTTCTTTCGCCAAGCTATCATTTTCTGGTAGCGGCGCATCTAATATAGCAGTAGGATTTGGTATCGCGATACTGTTATTATTGGCTGCTCCAGAGTTTTCATCCATGAGCACCCCGTCGTCAATCACAGAATCATCTGTTTCTTTCGAAGTGCTGTCTTTGGCTAATTCTGTCTGCGTTTGCTCAGTTACTGGTGCTGAAGTAGCGTTATCTATAGGGAGTGTGGACTGAGTGCCAGACCTTCCTACGATAAGGTAGACAATGACGATAAGTAGCAATATGGAGATAAGTACTGCCAAAATTTTCTGACGTGATTTAGTCTGTTTTTTCTTAGAAGTGTGGGTTGATGAAGGCCGGATGTTGTCTGGTTTCATATTGTGATCGATTCATGTCAAGAATATAAGTAGCCATACTATAGCAAACTCAAAATAAAAAGCCTATCTATTGATAGATAGGCTTAATAGACCATTAAATAATAAAGTATTTAATCTAGTCTCAAGTGTAAGTGCTAGATAGCTAAGGCTTAAATTTTACAGTGCCGCTGGTGCCAGTCGCCATCGCATCACGAGCCATTTGATCTTCTAAATGGTTCTTAGCACTAATGGCATCAGAGTCGGGTCGGTGCTCTGTGTGTCCGCACTGAGTACATTCAATATACTCATCTGGGGCAGGGGTGACGATATTGACTTGCACCACAGCATCCATCTCCTGACATTTCGGACAACGTACCCCTGCTAAAAACCGGCGCTTAGGACTAGATGACTGATAACGCATTTAAATGACCTCGCGCGTCGTTTGAGTATTTGCGGCATCGATATTTTTAACATCAGTGAAACCATTATGGCGTAGCAAGGCATCGATACAGGCGCTACGACCACGGAAGTTTTCAAAGTTGGTCTTGGCTGGGAAACTGCCGCCAACAGATAAGATAGATTCACGGAACGCTTTACCTGTCGCTGGGTTGAAAATACCGTCTTCTTCAAACTTGCTAAACGCATCAGCTGATAGCAGTTCCGCCCATTTATATGAGTAATAACCTGCAGCATAACCACCCGCGAAGATATGACTAAAACCATTAGCAAAGCGGTTATAGTCAGGTGTTTGCATAACGGAGATATCATGACGGACAGTATTGAGCGTCTCTAAAATACCATCGTAATTAAGCGCTGGCGTATGAGCATGAATGAGTAAGTCAAATAGGGCAAACTCTATCTGACGCAATGTTTGCATGCCGCTTTGGAAGTTTTTCACTGCTAATAGTGCATCGAGCTTGTCTTTAGGTAATGGCTCACCAGTCTCAACGTGACTGCTGATAAGCGCGATACCTTCAGCGTCCCAAGCCCAGTTTTCCATAAACTGACTAGGAAGTTCGACCGCATCCCACTCGACGCCATTGACACCAGCGACATCACCGACCGTGACTTGAGTCAATAAATGATGCAAGCCATGACCAAACTCGTGGAATAAGGTTAATACTTCATCATGAGTCAATAAACTAGGTTTGCCATCAAGTGCTGGCGTGAAATTGCCAACCATAAAGCAAACGGGCAGCTGTTGATGGTTCTGTTCTTCATAGCTATAGCGAGATTGAAAACCACTCATCCATGCACCGCCACGCTTACCGCTACGCGCAAACAAGTCAAAGTAGAAGCCGCCGAGCAAGCGATCATCAGCGTCGAATAATTGATAAAAACTCACATCGTCATGCCAGCGAGAGACTGAGTCACTTTCTGCATTTTTATGGCTTTGCTCTTGTACTTTGATACCGTATAGACGCTCAACGATAGTAAACAAGCCATTAATCACTTTAGGTAATGGGAAATATGGACGAATTTCCTCTTGCGATAAGCTGAACTCACTTTGTTTTACCTTTTCAGCGATGTAGGCGCTATCCCACGGCTGCAATTCGTCAATGCCATAATCGCTTGCGTATTTCTGTAGCTGTGCCAAATCTGCTTTGGCAGCAGGGGTTGCTTGCGTTGCTAAGTCACGTAAGAATGTTTCAACTTCTAAGACACTGTCTGCCATCTTGGTCGATAGCGATACTTCGGCATAATTTGCAAAACCAAATAGCTTAGCTTTTTGTTCACGTAATGAGAGGATTTGACTCATATTGTCAGCGTTATTTAATGAGTTGCCTTTTGCATTGGTATGCGTATCAAACTCAGAAGCACGCGTAACATAAGCACGATACAGCGTCTCACGTAGGCTACGATCGTCCGCATGAGTCATAATCGCTAGATATACAGGGATATTTAAACTGGCCACATAGTAAGGAGTAGGAAGTGCATCTACATCAGCTTGGCTAAGTGCACCGCTAGCAAGCTCACGTGCTTTGTATTGCTCGCCTGCATCTGCCAATAGTGCCAAACCACTCTCTGTTAACCCCTTTAACTGAGAGTCTTCTAAAGGCAGGGCAAATGCTTGCGTCGCATCCAAGATATTGTCCGAAAAGGTTGCAGACAGGGTAGATAACTCGCTTTGGATAGCAGCAAATTTTTCTTGCTCAGCTTGAGGTAATGCAACGCCTGATAACTCAAAACTACGTAATGCCAGTTCGATTGCACGTGCACGAGCAGGCTCTAACGTAGCAAAGAAATCTGTGTCATTGACGATAGTTTGATAGCGATTAAACAAAGGCTGATGTTGTCCCACTCGCGTACCGTAAGCAGATAGTTTTGGTAGCAGTTCATGGTGAACATGGCGAATCTCATCGTTGCTCATCACGCTATTGAGATGCGACAAAATACCCCAGCTACGATCTAATGCCAAATTGATATGGTCAAAGCTCATCACATCTGCTAAAGCTTGTTCAGCGCTTATTTTTTCAGCACTTGTTTTTTCAGCACTATCGCTTTCTATCACGGTTAAGGTATCCAAAAAAGCATTGGCAGCATCAATGGCATCAATTACTTGGTTTTGTAACGTATGTGGCGCAGTGTCGGCAAAATCGACAAGGCGTAAATCTAAAGGAGAAGGTGTCATATAGGTATCCGATATCAATGAATTATTATTAATCAAAATGAGAAAAGTCTGGCTACTATTGAAATATACAGTGTGTTCTTATTTTATATATAGATTATATAAAAGATGGGTTCGTTTGGTAAAAATACAACCTAAGCACTTTTATACGATTCAACTAATTAGGACAGTGCTAGCAATCTGAAAGTAGATGTCGAGATTCCGGTATTTAGATTCAACTTCTTAAGATAATTATCTGAATATGTAGCTATGTTCGTTAAGGCAGTTCTTTAACAATATAGAGTGCTCTACTTACAAAGCGCTATCATTTGCTTGCAAATTAACCCTACAGGGAGTGGGGTATAGCTGTTAGCATGAAGATAATGGAATTTAAATATTATGCATCGACAGGATGCAAGAAAAACACGGATAGAAATTTCTACACTTATAAAAGTACATGAGTGAAGAAATACATAAAGTTAAAAATGAACGATAATAAAACAAGGAGCAATATATGAAAGCGACTCTTAAAAGTTTACGTGAAACTAAAGCTAACCCTGCCGTAAGTATCTTTGTTAAAACGCATCGTGAACATCCAGCTAACGAGCAAGATCCTATCGCTCTAAAAAACCAATTGAAAGTTGCTGAAGATCGTTTGACGAAAGAATATGACAAACGCACAGCGACCACTATTCTAGATAATATTCAAAATAAAATCAGTGAGCTCAATCACAATTATAATCTCGATACGTTAGCTATATTTGCTAGTACAGATGATGTGCAAGTTATTCGTATGCCAATTGATACAACAGAACGCGTTGTGATTTCAGATAGATTTGCTACGCGTGACTTGGTTCGTGATATGGCAAGTGCGGTTCATTATTATACGGTGGTCTTAACTCGTGATAATGCGCGTTTGATTGAAGCGTCTAACGACCGCGTTGTGAGAGAATTCGATAAAGATGATGATGCACAAAACAATATGGAGAACATTCAGTTCCCTGTTGAAAACAACGGACTATACACAACAGGCGACGGTGGCTCAGATCGCTCATCAAACAATGAAAGCAGTCACTTAAAAGAATTCTTTAACCAAGTTGATAAAAGTGTCCAAGAATTGTGGGGCGAGCATAAAATGCCTCTTGTTATAGTTGGTGATGCAAAAAATATTGGCTACTATAAAGAAATCTGTGATCGTCCAGACAATATCATCGCTACAGTATCGAATGCGACCAATCTAGAAGACGGTAGTGCTCAGCATATCGTAGATAGCGTGCAAGAAGCCGTAGAAGAGTATCGCACCTCATTACATAAAGCTGCATTGGGCGAAATCGACAAAGCTCGCGGTGCGAATATGTTGCAGACTGACTTGCAGGAAGTATATCGAAGTGCTTTCCAAGGAGCTGGCGAGACACTTTATGTACGACGTGGTTATATACAATCCGCTAAGATTGACGAGAAAGCTCAGACTCTAAGTCCTGCCAATGATGCGACTACAGAAGGCATCACAGACGATGCAATCGGCGAAATCATCGAACACGTCATTCATAATGGCGGCGAAGCTGTATTTATGCCACAAGATATCATGGGTGAAGATCAACCAATAGCGCTAGTAACTCGCTACTAATCTGACGATGACACCTATACGCGATGTTCATTTATGAATTAGCCATTTATGAATTAGCCATTGATAATACATAGGTGTAATATGAGAGCATTGGTTCAATACGAGCCAGTGCTCTTTTTATGTCTGTCATTACCATCACTATGGGTGCTATCGTAGCTGAGCTATTGATCTTTACTCCATAAATAATGAGCGTACAACTAACCAAACTATGACTACCACCTCTTTTGTTTTAACCAGCTACAACATCCATAAAGGCATGTCACCGCTAAATCGCCAAGTGAAGATGCAAGGTATTGCTCAGGCGCTAGAGTCTGTGGGTTCAGACGTCTTGTGTTTGCAAGAAGTGCAAGGCCAAAACCTCAAGCGTAATATGCAATATAACGAGTACCCAGATCAATCACAGCATGAATGGTTCGGCGAATTTTTAGATTTGCAAAACAGTTACGGCAAAAACTCAGAGTACGAAAACGGTCATCACGGCAATGCAGTATTGAGCCGCTTTCCGCTAGACCCCAAACACAACGTAAATATTACGGTCAACAAGCTTGAGCAGCGCGGTGTCTTGCACTGTGAGGTACAGCCTATCGGTTGGGAGATGCCAGTTGTCGTATTGTGTGCACATTTAAATTTATTTGAGCGTGATCGTATCAAGCAGTATCAAGCGATTAGTGATTATGTGCGAAATGAGATTGCGCCGAATCAACCGCTCATCTTGGCAGGCGATTTTAACGATTGGAAAAAGATGTCTTGTGACAAACTGGCGTCAGATCTCGGTATGATAGAAGCGTTCAAGCATTGTCATGGCAAGCTGTTGTCAACCTTTCCCGCAAAACTGCCAGTGCTTAGTTTAGATCGTATCTACGTGCGCAATTTGCTTGTGAAGGATGCTTGGGTACACACTGGAAAACCTTGGTCCTCTCTATCAGATCACCTGCCCATTAGTGCAGAACTGATGTTGCCCTAATACCTAACTATAATAATTCGTCTAAATGTATTATATTGGCAATCTATCGATATATGAACAATTGTCTTTATTGATCATATTATTAATTAACTATGTTCTCGATTGAAAGTGATATTAACAGCACAACGTTTCAATAAAATGAATAACAAGTACAGCCTAATAAACAAAATATAAGGATATTCTACGATGGCAACAACGTCTACTACTGATAATAATCAACAAGCTAACCACAATATACCTAAGACACAGCACGCCGTACTCATACGCGAGTTCGGTGAGCCTGAAGTAATGAAATATCAAGATGGTGCTGATGTCCCTGAGCTACAGGACGACCAAGTACTGGTAAAAATTGCCTATGCTGGGATTAACCCTGTCGATTATAAAACTCGCCAAGGTAAAGGCTGGGGTGCGGAAAACATTCGCAAAGACAAGTTTGAGAATGATCAGCCAGCTATTTTAGGGTTCGATGTATCAGGCGAAGTAGTCAGCAGTAATAGCGACGAGTTTGCTGTTGGCGATAGAGTAGCGGCCTTGACCTTTAGCGGTGGCGGCTATGCGCAATATGCAGCAGTAGATGCCAAGTTGCTCGCAAAAGTACCAGATAATGTCAGCTTAGAGCAGGCAGGTGCTTTGCCTTGTATCGGACAAACGGCACTACAATTTGTAGATTTTGCTGATATAAAAACAGGCGAGCATGTGGTGATTAATGCACCAGCAGGTGGTGTCGGTCATTTACTAATCCAATTGCTCATGAATAAGGTGGCACAAGATAACATCAAGGTGACGGTAATTTGCTCGCCAGAAAAGTACGCCAAGCTTGATGAGTTGATAGACGTATCTAAGCTGGCGGGTTGGATAGATTATACCAAAGATGAAGCGTTTCCTGACCTACAAGCCGATATGCTACTTGATTTGGTCGGTAATGACGCAGGTGTCCGCGCGCTTAGCGTACTCAAGTCAGGCGCTCGAGTGAATGTATTACCAACTATCTGGGTTGATAAGCTCAAAGAAGCCGGTCAGCAAAAAGACTTAGCAGTAGCAGGTTACAAAGCGCAGCGTAGTGGTCAAGATATGGCGCGTGTTTTACAGGAGGTGGCCGATGGTAATTTAACTTTAAAAATTCAAAAAACCTATCCACTCTCAGAAGTTGTTGCAGCGCACCATGAGCTACAAAAAGGCGATGCTTTTGGCAAAATTGTCTTAGCGGCAGCTGAGTGAATGTAAAGATTTCCCAAGTATTAGGTAGTGTTTGATAAGGTTTATTAGTAAAGGGATGTCTGTTGAAACCCAGTAAACTTAACTGATGACTTAACAAATCATACAAAAGTTTTATTTTGAACAACAGAACGTCCCTGTAGTCTTTGCTTATTTATCATAGGATAGAAAGCGAACGATACTAATAAAGGAAATAATATGACTATCAACAATAAGACTACCAATAATAAGACCAGCAATGAAAAAACAGATGACCACATTGCTTATGAAGCAAAAGTTCGTGCAGAGATAGAAGCATGGAAAAACCCTGATAAAGGGATTTTGGATAAAGCGCTAGCAGTGCTTAATACCCCTGTGGTAGCAGCCGGCGATGCGTTGATGGAAGCTCCAAAATTTGGTGATTCTCTAAAAAAAGCAACTGAGGAAACGATTACTGCTTTGAGTGATGCAGCCAATTGGACACTAGATACTCAAGACGTTATCGATAGCTATCAAGAGGAAGTAGATATTAACGATTCCTCTATCAAAACGCTTGGTGACATTAAAAGTCTACCTATTGCTGTTATAGATAAACAAGTTAAGCTTTTTAAGAGCAAATATGTAGCGCTAACCAGTGCGCAAGGGGTGACTACGGGGGTTGTAGGCTGGGCAGGTATCCCTGCTGATGTCGTTGGGCTTATTACAGCTAACCTACGAGCGATTGGAGAATATGCAACGTACTATGGCTTTGATATCAATGATGAAGGCGAACAGTTATTTGCTATGTCTTTGTTGGCTGTAGCAACTTCTGCCTCTGTTGAAGAGCGTAAAGCGGCGTTAGATGACACTCATGCAATGATCAAAGATCCAGAAACTCAAGCATTTAATCAGATTAATGAAGAAGTCATGTCTCGTGTACTGCGCCAGACAGCGACTAAAGTAGCCACTAACATCGTTAAGACAAAAGCGGCGCAAATCATTCCAGCAGTGGGTGCAGTAGTCGCAGGTGGTGTTAATGCTAGCTACACTGCCAATGTGTGTGAAGCTGCTTACCAGTGTTATCGTGAGCGCTTTTTAGATCGTCTCGCATAAACACTTAATGGCTCGTTAAGTCAGCGATAGTATCAAGATGTAAGCATATGCCGAAACGTTAAACTGATTCGCCCAGCATCGACCGTCTTTGTCTTGGTGATCGTATGTTTCCAAAAGGTTTGTGTGTCACCATGCATCACAACGAGCTGACCAGACTCAAGATAAAGTTCAACTTTGTCTTGAGTTTTTTTATGCTTAAAAACAAATTTGCGTGTGGCACCAAGCGATAAGGAGGCGATGACTGGTTGCTGACCGAGCTCTTTTTCGTCATCAGCATGGTAGCCCATACCATCAGCGCCAGAAGGATAGTAATTAAGCAGGCAGGTGTTGAAATTGGCAGTGACGCCAATCTCTGCTAAACCTTGCTCAATTTTCTGTTTCACGTGAAACACTACATCTGACCATGGAACGGTTTGCCGCACGTGTCCTGAATATTGATAGTCTGCACCTGTATCTCCCATCCAGACAATTTTCCGAGTGGTTATATGGGTCTTACCAAATAATGTCACGATGTCTGATTGCCACGGTAGCTCATTTAGTAGAGTGTTATAAAGGGCAGTGGTATCGTCGATAATCACGCCTAAATCATTCACCTTACCATCATAGGGTAGTAAATTATCCGTGGGTGCAGGGGCAAAGAGATCAGTCATAATTTAGTCGTTGTAAATCCTTATTTGCTGCTTTTGTAGTGCTCGTTAATAATTTGAGCGCATAGTTCAGGCGCTTCCATTGGCAATAGATGGCCATAATCTGTCAGCGAAATAAGACTGCTATCTGGAACAAATTTTTTCCATTGCTTGCGTACTTTGTCATTGATGAACAGGGTAGGCTTGCCTGTAATCAACGTGTAGGGACAGCGTAGTTTTTTAAGGGCAGCATCGATATGAGGTGCGCCAAAATAATTGGCCAGCTCTTGTTCTGGTGCAAACATAAGCGTATAGCTACCATCTGTGTTTTTGCTCAGGCTTTGTTCAGCAAATACTTGCAAGTGCTCATCGCTGATACGTTTATAAGCACGCTGCGCACGTAGGCTCTCGTAATAACTATGGGTACTTGGCCAAGTAGATTGCTTAGTTAAGGTGCTTTTGAAAGGCTCGCGGCTCAGTAGGACAGAGCGTGGCAAAAGGTTATATAAGGTGGCTTGGTGTTTGGTAAATGTGACTGGCTCGATCAAGTATAACTGTGAAAATAGCTCTGGACGTTTGGCAGCTGCCATCGCTGTAGCCGTAGCCCCTTGCGAATGACCAATACCTATGACAGGCTTGTCTTGGGTCTTTTCTAAAAACTCAATCAGCATATCAGCATCTTGCTCGCGCGTCAGACGACGGCTTTGCGGCTTATCATACCAGTAGCCACGTAGGGCAAGTGAGCTGATATCAAACTCAGTGGCTAGCTTACTTAATAGTGGCGTATAAGTACCAACAGTAAAACTATTGCCACTATAAAAATGTGCTGGCGCGCGAGGAGTAGAGCTTGAATCTAGCGGCTGATTAAACTGGCTAAGGTCATAGTAGCGTGCCTGTTTTCCGCCAAGAGTAATACGGTTTGTGAATGCTTCCATAAAATAAACACTTCCTTGTGACTTATTTTGAGTGATTTTTTTGCAGTTTGTCTTCTTATGATTGCTCTTAATGAATCTTAGTTGTCTTCACCTAAGAAGCCACCACTTTGACGTTGCCACAGTCGAGCGTAGACACCATTCAACGCCAATAGTTCATCATGACTCCCCTGCTCGATGATACGGCCTTGATGCATAACGACCAGTCTATCCAATGCGGCAATAGTAGACAGGCGGTGGGCGATAGCAATAACGGTCTTGCCAGTCATGATGTCATTTAAGCTTTCGGTAATAGCATATTCAATCTCAGAATCTAGCGCACTGGTCGCTTCATCCAAAAGTAAAATCGGCGCATTTTTTAGCATAACACGTGAGATAGCGATACGCTGACGTTGACCGCCAGATAGTTTGACTCCGCGTTCACCCACTTGGGTATCAAGTCCTGTATTGCCTTTATCATCGTACAGATCTTTGATGAAATCCCATGCCTGAGCTTGTTTGGCAGCGACCATAATCTCTTCGTCAGTAGCATCAGGACGACCATAGGCGATGTTTTCACGTACAGTACGATGTAGCAATGACGTATCTTGAGTCACCATACCAATCTGTTGGCGCAACGATTCCTGCGTAACCGCATCAATAGCTTGACCATCAATCAGAATCTTACCGCTATCAACATCAAAGAAACGCAGTAACAGATTGACCAAGGTCGATTTGCCAGCACCTGAACGCCCAACCAGACCAATCTTTTCACCCGGCTTAATATCTAGGTGGAAGTTGTCTAACAGCTTGATATATGAGTTAGGAGCGCGCTTAGCGATGCTGGTACTATCAGTAGGCTCGCTAGTTTGACCATTGTCTTCATCGTCATTCTCATAACTGAAGTCAACATGGTCGAACACGATGCGACCGTCCGTGACGGCTAGGGCTGGCGCGTCAGGTTTATCAATGATTGTCTGCGGTGCTGATAACGTACGCATACCATCTTGAACTGTACCGATACTCTCAAACAAACTGGCTGTCTGCCACATAATCCAACGCGTCAAACCATTTAGACGTAATGCCATAGCGGTCGCAGCAGCAATGGCACCAACACCAACTGCGCCTTGTTGCCACAAGTACAATCCAATACCTGCAGTACTACTGACCAAAATCACACTGATAAGATGGGTCGATACTTCTAAATAGCTGACCCAGCGCATCTGCGCATGTACCGTACCTAAGAATTGCCCCATGGCATTTTTGGCATAGCCCAGCTCACGACGCGAATGGCTAAATAGTTTTACAGTCATGATATTGGCATAAGCATCAGTGATTCGTCCTGTCATCAAGGCACGGGCATCTGCTTGCACAATCGCTGTCTCTTTGAGTTTGGGGATAAAGTACCAAATGGTGATAGCAACTAAGACCAGCCAAATGACAAAAGGAATGAGTAGTAAGCTGTCTAAATTAAACAAAATCACCCCTGAGGTGATAAAGTAGACAGAGACATACATAAACATATCGGTGACGGTCATCACAGTATCGCGTACTGCTAGCGCTGTCTGCATTACCTTAGCTGAGACACGTCCCGAAAACTCATCCTGATAGAACTGCATGGATTGCCCAAGCATGCGCTGATGAAAACGCCAGCGCATCTGCATGGGAAACACACCTTGCAAGGTCTGGAAGTGGATAAACGATGACAAGGCAATCCACAACGGGCTAACTATCATGACAGCGAGCATGATGAGCAACATGTCGCCTTTTTCTACCCATAAGTTTTGCGGTGTATAAACGCCCAACCAATCGACGATATTACCTATCCAAGCAAACAGCATGGCCTCGTAGATACCGATACCAGCGGACAAAATCATAAAGATTAGTAGCCAGCCGCGTAGGCCATTGGTACATGCCCACAAAAACTTCAGCATACCATCGCGAGGTGATGGCAATGGCATGGGTGTGTCTGGAAAGGCAGGTAGGCGGTTTTCAAAAAAGCGAAATAAAGCATTCATAGGCAGTAATAAAACATCAATAGCAGTACGTCAAGATGAACGAGAGGACTCGTTATCTAGAATCTTTACTTTTGTGATTGGGATTAGGTGCTATTTTAGCAAAATTACTAATCATACCTGCATGCTAATTGTAATTTGCTTAAGAATAGCTATGTTTTGAAAGCTTCAGTTATAACCATAATAAATAGATTGCTGTAGAAAATATATTTTGTTACATTCTACATCCAAACTTATTCACGGTTTAAATATTGCTTTTATAAGTATGATTTTATTGCAAAAATCAGCTGATTAGCAGGTATTTTATTTAATGGTTTCTATAAATATACGAACAGTAATAACTCAACATTGAAGTTCAAAAGGTAGCAGTGAATGATGTATTTAATAATAGCGGTGCTATGTAGCGTCGCTGTCTCAGTGCTTTTAAAAATATTGCGCCAGAAAAATATAGATATTCGTCAGACCATCGTAGCAGGCTATCCTGTGGCTTTTTTACTGACCTGGGTATTACTAAAACCTGATATCGGGACCATTCATGCGCTTGATAGCGCTTGGGGCATCATCATCGCGCTTGGAGTACTATTGCCTGCCGTATTTATCATTTTGGGACGAGCCATTGAGGCGGTGGGGATGGTAGCAACCGACGCGTCTCAGCGCTTATCACTTATTATTCCTATCGTAGCGGCTTTCTTGCTATTCGGTGAGGTGCTGACTGGTACACGTATACTTGGATTGGCGTTAGGATTTTTGGCATTAGGTGCGCTTGTCTATCGGCCACAGCATAACGATATTACTCGGCAAGCAAAGCATACGCCACTATGGTTATTCGGGGTATGGGCAGGCTACGGCATTATTGATATTTTGTTCAAACAAGTTGCCAAACAAGGGGCGGCCTTTCCGTTGACTTTATTGGTTAGCTTCGGGGTAGCAGGTGTATTGCTTCTAATCTATTTACTTGTCACACGGGTACGTTGGCAAAAACAAGCACTTATGTCAGGCTTGCTGCTCGGTGCATTAAACATGGGCAATATCTACGCCTATGTACGGGCACACCAAGTGCTGCATGATTCGCCTAGTATTGTTTTTACTGGTATGAATGTCGGTGTTATTGCCGTAGCGACATTGATTGGCGTCGGTGTGTTTAAAGAGCAGCTGAACCGTATCAATATAATAGGATTAGTATTGGCAGTCTGCTGTGTAGGGGTGCTATTTTTGGCGTAATGCACACTGTCCAAAAGTATTGGTTTCATGATTTTTTGGCTATATTGTCACGTATCCTATATAGGCATACAAATCATCCTATGATAAGGTTATCTACAAATAACACGGCTTGTATGGAATAAAAAAGCTTAGTTTATGATATTTAACTTAACCAATAAAAATAGGATGCAGGCTCAATGGAATACGATAAGCAATTACAGCGTATAAAAAATGGTTCAGGTTTTATTGCTGCTCTTGATCAGAGTGGTGGCAGTACACCGAAAGCGTTAGAGACTTATGGTGTCAGCAGTGATGCTTATGATAATGATGAAGCCATGTTTGATTTGGTTCATGAAATGCGTGCTCGTATCATGACGTGTGACTGTTTTGATAGTGAGCGTGTACTTGGTGCAATCTTGTTTGAAGACACCATGGAGCGCGAAGTCAACGGTAAGTCGACGGCTAATTACCTATGGGAAGATAAAAATATCGTACCATTTTTAAAGGTAGATAAAGGACTGGCTGAGCAAATGAGCGGCGTACAAGTTATGAAGCCGATTCCGAATCTAGATTTATTATTAGATAAAGCAAAGAACTATCCTGTATTTGGTACTAAAATGCGCTCAGTCATCTATGAGCCAAACGTCGATGGTATCGAGCTTATGGTACAGCAGCAGTTTGATGTGGCTAAGCAAATTATTTCAAAAGGTCTGATGCCTATCGTCGAGCCAGAGGTAAATATTGAAAGCACTCAAAAGCATGAGTGCGAGTTACTGTTGAAGACAGATATCCTGCGCAATCTGGAACGCTTGAATGACGAACATCAAGTGATGCTCAAGCTAACATTGCCAGAAGAGGCTAGGTTTTATCAGGAGCTGATTGACCATCCTAAAGTGCTAAAAGTTGTGGCGTTATCTGGTGGCTATAGTCGTAGCGATGCTTGTGCCAAGCTCAAACAAAACCCAGGTATGATTGCGAGCTTCTCGCGTGCCTTTACCGAAGGTTTGAGTAAGCAACAAAGCGACAGCGAGTTTGCTGAAACCATTAATGCCTCAATTGAAGAGATCTATGAAGCGTCGAAAGTGTAAACGTAGTAAATAAAAACTCGTACATAAATCATGAGTAAATAAGCCAAAAAAAGCCCTACTAGATAAGTGTGCAAATGCTTAAATAGTAGGGCTTTTCTTATTTCAAAAGTATCGGTTATTGACCCTACACCTCTTTATATAGCTGACGTCCTTCGTTGTTATATTTTTTAGTCATCTCCGCCATGCCTTGGCGAATTTCCTCAGCAGTGGCTTCACCAACTTGTCCGACGAGCTCTGTATCTACCTCTTTGATTAGGTGACCAGCATCGGTTAAGTCGCCTGTTTGCGGCGTTACTTTTTGGTTAGCGGCATCTTTATCCAGCCCTGCTGCATATTCACGCACGTTTTGAGTGATTTTCATTGAACAAAACTTAGGGCCGCACATAGAGCAGAAGTGTGCCGATTTGTGTGCGTCTTTTGGCAACGTCTCATCATGATATTCGCGTGCAGTATCAGGATCGAGCGCTAGATTGAACTGATCATCCCAGCGGAATTCAAAACGTGCTTTAGATAGCGCATTGTCACGTGCCTGCGCTCCTGGATGACCTTTAGCAAGGTCAGCAGCGTGCGCAGCGATTTTATAAGTAATAATGCCGTCTTTGACGTCTTTTTTGTTTGGTAGGCCTAAGTGTTCTTTTGGCGTGACATAGCACAGCATCGCTGTACCAAACCATCCAATCATGGCAGCTCCGATGGCGCTAGTGATGTGGTCATAGCCTGGGGCGATATCTGTGGTTAATGGCCCTAAAGTATAGAAAGGCGCGTCAGCACATAGCTCAAGCTGCAAGTCCATGTTTTCTTTGATCCGGTTCATCGCCACGTGTCCAGGGCCTTCGATCATCACCTGTACATCATGCTCCCATGCGACTTTGGTCAATTCACCAAGCGTACGTAGTTCACCGAACTGCGCTTCATCATTGGCATCTTGCAAGCAACCAGGACGTAGGCCATCACCTAGACTAAATGCTACATCGTACTGTTTCATAATCTCGCAGATGTCTTCGAAATGCGTGTATAAAAAGCTTTCTTTGTGATGGGCAAGACACCACTGCGCCATGATAGAGCCGCCGCGTGAGACGATACCTGTCAGACGTTTTGCGGTAAGCGGTACATAGCGTAATAGTACGCCGGCGTGAATAGTAAAGTAATCTACGCCTTGCTCTGCTTGCTCGATCAACGTATCACGGAATATCTCCCACGTAAGGTCTTCAGCGACGCCATCGACTTTTTCTAGTGCTTGATAAATCGGTACCGTACCAATCGGTACAGGAGAGTTACGGATTAGCCATTCACGTGTTTCATGAATATGATTGCCCGTTGATAGATCCATAATGGTATCCGCCCCCCAACGCGTGGCCCACGTCATTTTGGACACTTCTTCATCGATAGACGAACCCAGCGCTGAGTTACCGATATTGGCATTGATTTTCACCAAGAAATTGCGCCCGATGATCATCGGCTCAGATTCAGGGTGGTTGATGTTGTTTGGGATAATAGCGCGTCCAGCCGCTACTTCATCACGGACAAATTCAGGAGTAATGATTTGAGGCGTATTGGCACCGAAGCTCTCGCCATCGTGTTGACGCATATCGGTCAGTTCATGCTGCTTTTGCGTTTCGCGTATGGCGATATATTCCATCTCAGGCGTGATGATGCCACGGCGCGCGTAGTACATTTGCGTGACGTTCTGTCCTGCTTTGGCGCGACGCGGTTTATCAATATGAGCAAATCTAAGATTGGCAGTGCTGATATCGCGGGCACGTGCTTGTCCGTATGAGCTGGATAGGCCGCTTAACTGCTCTGTATCATTGCGTTCTGCGATCCAGTTCTCACGCAGTTTTGGCAATCCACGTGTGAGGTCGATATCGACATTAGGGTCGGTATATACACCTGAGGTGTCATACACATAAAACGGCGGATTATGCTCACCATCTTTATCTCCAGTACCGCCAACAGGTGTATCAGCCAAGCTGATTTCACGCATCGGTACTTGGATGTCAGGTCTTGAGCCTTCGATATAGACTTTTCGTGAGGCAGGTAAGATACGGTGCAAGTCGCGCGCATCTTCTTCGAAACGGGCATCACTTGCGGCACGGTGAGCAGGGGTTTTTAGCGCATCTGCTTTTTTATCTGCTTTGACGTTGGTCGTGTCAGCAGCATTTGAAGCAAGCGTTGAGTTGTCGGCTGGGTTATGCGTTTGGGCTTTCGGTGCAATTGAGGTGGTGTCTGCAGTAGTCATATGCTGTCCTAGCGTGTTGGTTTTTGAATAAAATCAACACCGCCAGTATCTGCGGGGGTAGGCATCCATCATTTAGACAAATTTATATTATGAACCCACAACTTCGACCAAAAAATATCGTCGCGCATGGTGGTCATCAAATATTGGGCGCAGCTTTATATCCTCTCTTCTTATCTGGCTATGCATCACGCATATTAAGACAGTAGTGACGATAAAAATGTATTTCTACGCGCCCTTTGTCATAAATAACAAAGTGCTTAAGACTTCCCTGCGTCGGTACTAACCGCATCAGGTTCGGCGGGTGATCTCTCAGCGAATGTATCAAGGCGACTACTTTAATAAAGCAAGTTTAATAAAGTGAGCCAAAAATACACCGCACCCCGAGTCTGTCAGTGTTGTAAATCAGCCTTCATACTAACAAAATTCTGTACCAACGGCTAATAGTATTTGGATACAAATATTCTGCGTCAAACACACGGTTCAATATTTTCGTGAATAATTTTTCTGAGTGTTAATAGATGAGGATGCTTAGTATTATTAGGCTGTAGGCAAATCACTGTTGGACTGTAGATAAATTATTCAAATATTATGTAAAGCGAATGAAGGATTCTAGAAGTTGTCATTAAACTGTCATAAAGATTTGGCAAGATAACACGCATATCACAAACAATGCTTTTTTATACCGTTGTTAAACTTCAGGAGTCCTACATGCGTTATTCGTTATTAGCAGTGGCCGTCAGTTGTACATTAATGCTTACGGCGTGTAATAAGTCAACAGATACGACGGAGCCAACTGCTGATACTAGCAGTAGCGCTGTGACAACAGCTGAAACAACCTCTCAGACAGCATCTTCTGCTACGTCAGATTTTAAATCTGCTGAAAATATCGCTATGAATATCACAGGTGCAGGTGCGTCGTTCCCGCAGCCTATCTATGCGAAATGGTCATATGACTACAATGCTGCGACCGGCGGCCAAGTCAACTATCAGTCGATTGGTTCATCTGGTGGTATCAAACAAATCCAGTCAAAAACAGTAGATTTTGGTGCTTCTGATGCACCGATGACGCCTGAAGAGTTAGACGAAGCAGGTTTGATTCAGTTCCCAACAGTCATCGGTGGTGTTGTCCCAATCGTCAATATCGACGGTGTGGAGCCTGGTGCACTGAAGCTAGACGGCACAACGCTGGCTGATATCTATTTGGGTAAAATCAGTAACTGGAATGACCCTGCGATTAAGGCGATGAACCCAGATTTGACCTTGCCAGATGCCGCAATCACAACAGTATTCCGCTCAGACGGTTCAGGTACGACGTTTAACTTCACTGACTATCTTGCCAAGGTTTCACCAGACTGGAAAGACACTGTTGGCGTTGATAAAACCGTCAAATGGCCGACTTCTGCTACTGGTGCAGGTGGTAAAGGTAACGAAGGCGTTTCAAGCTACGTAAACCGCATGAAAAACTCTATCGGCTATGTTGAGTATGCTTACGCTAAGCAAAATAAGATGTCACATACTGCGCTGAAAAACGCAGCTGGTAACATCGTACAGCCATCTGCTGAGACGTTTGCTGCAGCAGGTGATATCGACTGGTCACAACAAGAAGGCTTTTATAAAGTCATCACCAACTCTGAAACTGACCAAGCATGGCCTATCGCTGCTGCGACCTTTATCTTGGTACATAAGCAACCAGAAAATCCTCAGCAAGTCGCTGGCGTGTTGAACTTCTTTGACTGGGCTTATACCCAAGGTGATGACAGCGCCATGGAACTAGACTACGTACCATTCTCTGACACGGCAGTGGCCTTGTTCAAAGAGAAGTGGAACGAAGTAAAAGGTAGCGATGGACAGCCTGTCTACAAGCCAGCTCAGTAATTTGTTTCTGCTAAATACTATTTAGCAACTGACAAGTTATCCTCTCGAATAACTATTCTCCGGTAGTTGTTTGAGAGGTTTTAACACAGCAAATTTGATGAATACATCTCGATAAATATGCTTACTCATACCGTTTAAGTTTGTTGTGTTAAGACCTGATATACATCTTTTAATATTTCGATTCATCCCATTCAATGCTGAGACACTTATGACAGACTTAAGGTCCCAACTGGCTAAACAAAAACGTTACGACGCTTTATTTGTCAACTCTACCAAAGCGTTTGCCATACTCGTCCTCCTATCTTTAGGGGGCATTTTGGTGTCTCTAATTGTTGGAGCATGGCCGAGTATTCAAGAGTTTGGTTTGGGATTTTATACCAGCAATAACTGGGATACAGTCGCCAATGAATACGGGGCATTAGCGCCTATTTACGGTACCTTAGTCACGTCATTTATCGCTATTGTTATCGCGGTTCCAGTCAGTTTCGGTATTGCGATATTTTTAACCGAGATGTGCCCTAAGTTCCTCAAAAAACCACTTGGTATTGCCATTGAGTTGTTGGCTGGTATCCCATCTATTATTTATGGCATGTGGGGACTGTTCGTATTTGCGCCATTCTTTGGTGATCACATTCAGCCATGGTTCATTGAGCACGTCGGGCCTTTGCCTATTGTCGGTAAACTGTTTGCAGGTGCGCCTATGGGACTGGGTATGTTTACCGCCTCCCTAGTACTTGCCATTATGATCATACCGTTCATCGCTGCCACCATGCGTGATGTTTTCTCTGTCGTACCAGACTTACTGAAAGAGTCAGCATATGGCATGGGTGCGACGACTTGGGAAGTCATGTTCAAAATTATCCTGCCTTATACCAAAGCTGGTGTCGTTGGTGGTGTAATTTTGGGTCTTGGTCGAGCATTGGGTGAGACGATGGCAGTTACTTTCTTGATTGGTAATGCGTTTAATATCAGTCCAAGCCTATTTACTTCGGGTGTGACGATTACCTCGGCCTTGGCCAATGAGTTTGCTGAAGCGTCTAGTGAGCTACATCTTGCGTCTCTACTACATCTAGGCTTAATCTTATTTGTCATCACCTTCATTGTGCTGTCTTTAGCAAAACTGATGCTCATGCGCATGGATCACAAAGCAGGTAACCGATAAGTCTGTTACCGATTTATTGAACCTTGATAGATATTGATAAAAGATATGGGAAATAAATATTATGCCTGCTAACAATGCGATCAATGCACCACTACCTACTCAGCCAAACGGCGCTACCCGCTACAATCAAAGCCTTTATAACAAGCGTCGTTTGACCAACAAGTTAGGTCTAGGTTTTGCCATGTCAGCGATGGTTTTTGGCTTATTTTGGTTGTCATGGATTTTGGTGACTTTGTTTGTTGAAGGCTTCCAAGGCATGGTGCAGCTACCAATCTTTACTGCTGATACGCCGCCGCCGATGAGTGCAGGCGGCTTACGCAATGCTATCGTTGGTTCGGTCATGTTGGCGTTTTCAGGCTTGTTTATCGGTGCCCCTATTGGTCTTATGACAGGTATTTACTTATCTGAGTTTTCTAAAGGCAGTATGCTGGGCAAAGTCACTCGCTTTTTGAATGATATTCTATTATCAGCGCCATCGATTGTCATCGGTCTATTTATCTATGCACTGATGGTAAAAGGTCAAAGTTTCTCTGGTTGGGCAGGCGCGTTGGCATTGGCATTGATTGTTATTCCAGTGGTCGTACGTACGACAGAAAACATGCTGAACTTGGTACCTAATAGCCTACGCGAAGCGGCCTATGCGCTAGGGACTCCTAAATGGAAACTGGTCACTCAGGTCACTGTGAAAGCTGCGCGCGCGGGACTGACCACAGGTGTGCTATTGGCTTTTGCTCGAATCACTGGTGAGACAGCACCGTTACTATTTACCGCACTTAACAATCAATACTTCAGTACAGATATGGGTCAGCCTATTGCTAACTTACCCAATACCATTTACCAGTTTGCGATGAGTCCTTATGACAACTGGCATACATTGGCTTGGGCGGCAGCATTGCTTATCACTGCGTCTGTCCTAGTGTTGAATATTTTGGCAAGATTTATCGGTGGTAGAGGTCAACCCAAATAAGGGTTGAGAGCAGACCAGACCGTAGTACGCTACACGCTAAGCATTTACTTAAACTTATATGAAATTAATTGAGCTAGGTTGAAATATTATGAATGATGTCCTAAGCAACGTCCGTACGAACACGACTGCTGACAACTTTAATACGGCAACAGGCAGCCTATTAAATAGACCCATGTCTACTAGCGCCCAAGCTCAGCAACCAAACACTGCTGATTTTAATAAACAAACGATTCAAGATATTCCTAAGAATATGCCTGCTGCAAAAATGGAAGTTCGAGATCTAAACTTCTATTACGATGATTTTCAGGCATTAAAAAACATCAATATCGATATCGCTGATAAAAAAGTGACCGCTTTTATTGGTCCTTCAGGTTGTGGTAAGTCTACGCTACTGCGTACCTTCAACCGCATGTACGATCTATATCCAGGTATGCGCGCAGAGGGCAATATCAATTTAGATGGCAAAAACATCTTGGGTAAAGATATCGATGTGAACTTACTGCGTGCACAAGTTGGCATGGTCTTTCAGAAGCCAACGCCGTTCCCAATGTCAATCTATGACAATGTCGCCTTTGGCGTACGACTGTATGAAAAATTAAGCAAAGACGAGCTAGATCATCGTGTCGAGTGGGCACTGAAAAAATCAGCGCTATGGCCAGAAGTTAAAGACAAGCTAAAAGCATCAGGACTGTCGTTATCAGGTGGTCAGCAGCAGCGTCTATGTATCGCACGTAGTGTCGCGACTAAGCCTGAAGTGCTGTTGCTTGATGAACCGACATCAGCCCTGGATCCTATTTCGACGGGTGCTATCGAAGATTTGATCGAAGATCTGAAAAACGACTACACCATCGCTATCGTCACTCACAATATGCAGCAAGCAGCACGCGTATCTGATTATACGGTCTATATGTATCTAGGCGATATGATTGAGATGGGTGAGACCGATCAGATATTTACCAAACCTGCCCAGACCGCGACCGAAGACTATATTACAGGTCGTTATGGCTAACATTGATTGAGATTGGAATCGGTACAAGCAGACAACGCTGATTAGCATGTTATAAGCCGACTTTCTAACTTCACAAGCACACCGCGCTATTAAAATATAGATTCTAGGGAATACCTCTTATGCAAAGTGATAAGCATATCTCCAAAAGTTTTGACCAAGATCTTGATGAAGCCATCCGCTTGTTCTTATATATGGGTGACAGTGCTGCGAACCAAGTAGCCAAAGCCATTCACGCGCTCATCGACAAAGATGAGTCACTGGCGCAAGAAGTCATCGATATGGACTTCGATATCAATCGAATGGAAGTAGAGCTTGATGAGCATATCCTGCTATTAGTGGCAAAACGCCAGCCTGCAGCCGGAGATTTGCGTTTGGTCATGTCTATCAGTAAAGGCGTGGTCGATTTAGAACGTATCGGCGATGAAGCGGTAAAAATTGCGCGAATGGCCAGCAAGATAGCTGCCCAAGGCAAATCCTCTTACGGTTATGCTGAAGTACAGCATTTGAGTAATCAAGTACGGGTGATGCTTAACAATTCGCTAGAAGCGTTTAGCCAATCAAATGCTGAATTGGCGTTTGAAGTCATGCGTAACGACAGTGTGGTCAATAGTGAATACCAAACGGCCATTCGAGCACTGATGACTTATATTATGGAAGACTCTAGACAAGTCTCAAAAGTCATCAATATCATGTGGATTTTACGTTCGCTTGAGCGTATTGGCGATCATGCTCAAAACGTTGCCGAACTTGTCATCAACTATATCAGTGGCCAAGACGTGCGTCACTCTGACTACTCAATGGTCGAAAAAGCAGTACAAGAGGCCAATGATCGCTTAGCCGCTCGTCAAGTAAGCACATTGCCAGCCAGTGAGCTTGAAACGTCAGATAGTGATGAAGGCTGATAAGAAGGATTATAATTTTTACCTTACAATAAAAAACGCGCTATAGTAAGCGCGTTTTTTTATGGCTATTAAACCAAAATTATCAAATCAAAACGATTAACTTTCAGGCGTCCAACCTTGCGCGCGTTCGTAGTCTTCATTATCTAAAAACTTATCACGCTGCTCGGTCAAGAATTTTTTGGCAGCAGGGTCCATCATGCTTAGATGATTCTCATTAATGAGCATAGTTTGATGCTCAAGCCATTCTTTCCACGCCTTTTCAGATACGGTCTCTTGCAACTCTTGACCTTTTTTATTAGGGAAGGGTGGATGCGGCATCTTTGGTAAATCTTGTTTATATTTACGACAAAACACAGTATTTGCTTGAGGGTTAAAAGTCTCAGTCATAAGGCATTCCTTATTCATTATATTAAGTGGTTAAATCAAATATCATATGAGTCTATGATAACGGTCTTGGTAGATTTAGCAAAGGGTACTAATGTATATCTTCAAGCCTCTATCCATTTGTTAAAAGTCTTTGGTAGTTGGTACATGACAATTACTATCTACGTTTGACCTTTTTATTTAGGTTTTCAAAGCTAGTGATATTTTGATAATGACATTGGCTAAACCGGTAAAGGTCATAGGACAAATAAAAACACCCGCATAGATAGCGGGTGTTAAATTTATATTAGCAGGTTAGCTTTTATTCAAAAGTACTGATTAGGCAAAAGCTTTTAAGCGAGCACGTCCATTGACCACTGCTTGCTTGACTTGGTTTGGCGCAGTGCCACCTAAATGGTCACGAGCTGCTAATGAGCCTTCTAGCGTTAGATAGTCGAAGACATCTTCACCGATGGCATCGCTAAATTGCTGTAGCTGTGCCAATGACAAATCACTTAGATCAACACCTTCTTTGATGCCCAAAGCAACAGCATTACCAACGACTTCATGCGCGTCACGGAATGCCACGCCTTGACGTACTAGGTAATCTGCCAAGTCAGTCGCAGTTGCATAGCCTTTCATCGTAGCGGCACGCATGCTTTCTTTGTTTGGTGTGATGTTTGGTAGCATATCAGCAAATGCTAATAATGAACCTGTCAACGTATCGACACAATCAAATAAAGGTTCTTTGTCTTCTTGATTGTCTTTGTTGTAGGCGAGCGGCTGGCTCTTCATTAGGCTAAGCAAAGTCATCAACTGACCAAAGACACGTGCCGCTTTGCCGCGTACCAACTCAGGTACGTCAGGATTTTTCTTTTGCGGCATGATCGATGAGCCCGTACAGAAGCGATCTGGTATCTGCACGAAATTAAATTGTGCTGACATCCAAAGAATAATCTCTTCGCTCATGCGTGACATATGCATCATCAGGATCGATGCTGCTGAAGTGAACTCAATCGCAAAGTCGCGGTCTGAAACAGCATCAAGTGAGTTTTGGCAAATACCTTCAAAACCTAGCAATTCAGCAGTGATGGTACGATCGATTGGGAAAGTTGTACCAGCAAGCGCTGCACTACCAAGTGGCATCTGGTTGATACGGCGGCGTGCATCGACAAGACGCTCAGTATCGCGATACAACATCTCAAACCATGCCATCACGTGATGCCCAAAGCTAACAGGCTGTGCTGTTTGCAAATGAGTAAAGCCTGGCATGATAGTATCAGTATGTTGCTCAGCCAAATCAAGTAAACCACTTTGCAAACGTACTAATAACTCAATGATATTATCAGTCTCTTCGCGCAACCATAGGCGAATGTCTGTGGCTACCTGATCATTACGGCTACGTCCAGTATGTAGCTTTTTACCAACGGCACCTATGATGTCAGTCAAACGTGACTCGACGTTCATATGCACGTCTTCAAGGGCGATCGACCAGTTAAACTCACCCGCTTCAATCTCACGCAATACTTGCTGCAGGCCATCGATAATGGTGGCAACTTCATCAGCAGTTAAAATGTTACATTCTTTTAGCATCGTTGCATGCGCAATCGAGCCTTGAATATCGTGACGAGCAAAGCGTTGGTCAAAGCCTACAGAGGCAGTAAAGGCGGCAACGAAGCTATCTGTCGCTTCACTGAAGCGCCCGCCCCACATTTGTTGGCCTTGGCTACTAGCAGGCGCAGTCTGCGTTGTGGTACTTGTTGTAGGAACATCTGTGCTAAAATCAGAGTCAGATGAACTTTTACTTGATTCAGGATTACTAGGTTTTGAAGAATTGGCGTTCATATCGGTACAAGACAAGTCAAAAGAATAAGAACTCGAGTATAGCAAATGATGAGGTTGCCTTACTAGCTACACGCTTAGAGTTTTTTATTCCTAAACTCATGGAAATCATGAGGCCTTGGCAGTGGCTGACATATATCTTTTTTTGGTCATTGTTTTTGACGGTGATTGAGCGCCATGGTCTATCAGGCTGGTCTGATTTTATTATCAAGCTTTTTTCTCGCGTGATACAAAATGCACTGACGGTTATTCCCGCACTATATTTGGTCGATTATTTGCGTCCTGTCTTCAAAAACGCGAGCATTCCTAGTGTGAGTGTGCGTATTGTCATGCTCATGATGTTTTCCGCCACGGTCTCTATGGTGTTGGTGGTTTTGGTCATGATCAATCTAGGGTGGATGGAGTACAACCGTCAAGCTTTTGTTATTAATTTGATGTTCAATACAGTACTTACTGGCGGTTTTACCGCTGTGTTCTTATTGTATTTTTTGCGTAGCCATCGTGAACTGAATGCGCTCAAGGTATCTTTTGAGTATAAGTTGACCGCGCAAAATGATTTGATTAAAGCTCGTACCGCCCCGCATTTTTTCTTCAACACGATCAACACACTTATATCACTAATTGAATCAAACCCGCCAAAAGCTGCTGACTTATTACAACATGTCTCTGCATTATTCCGCGCTAGTTTTAGTGGTACACGCGAGATTAGCTTTGAAGAAGAAGTTGATCTTTGTGAGCATTATTTGGCAATCGAATCTAGTCGTTTAGCAGACAAGCTCGAAGTCAATTGGAAGTTACCTGAAGAAGATATCATGTATGACATGGTTATCACTGCGCTGACGCTACAAAGCGTGCTAGAAAAAATACTGCTCAATGTGGTAGAGATGACCACAGAAACTATATGCATCAATATCGAAGTCACGTGGGAACAACATCGAGTCAAAATTATGATTGATGTTGCACTTCCCAAAAAGACATTGATCATCAACCACGACTTGCGCCAACATATGAATTTCTATATTCAAGCTGATCGTTTGCGCGCCCATTTTGGACAAAGTGCTGATATCCAAAGCTCGGTAGCCAGTACTCAAATTATCACTATCATCGACTATCCTTTACAAGACGTGGGTTTATAACCTGCTGTTATTTATTAATTTCCTCTCTTTTTCAATGCTTAAAAACCTATGTGGCATACTTATTGCATCACCATGTATAGGTATCATATTCCGTGTTTGATATTTGTGTTTGATAAATAATGATTACGAATCAGTAATATCATAACTGCCGTGAAACACAATTACACCATATAAAATCTACCGATAGCAGGAGTATATTGTCCGCTATAAAAACTGGTAGTTTTTGTCAGAATTTTATTAAATAATTTAGACTTTAGATTCTACGTGATTGATAATGAGTGCTAATATAGCTGTAATGCTATTGAAACAAATATTAAGTATGTCCTTGGATGGGAGTTTGCATGCGTATCGTAGTTTGTGATGATGAGCCCTTAGCGCGTGAGCGCTTGGTGAGAATTGTACAAGAGTCAGGCCATGAGGTAGTTGCTCAGGCCACAACAGGTGCAGAAGCCATCGTCGCTGTAAAAACCCAGCAGCCAGATATCATATTATTAGATATCCGAATGCCTGAGATGGACGGAGTGCGCTGTGCTCAAGAGCTTGCCAAACTTGAGCATCCACCAGCGATTATATTTGTGACGGCATACGACCATTATGCGATCGCAGCGTTAAAAGCCAATGCAATTGGCTACTTGTTGAAACCTGCAAACAAAGATGAGCTACTAGAGGCATTAAACAAAGCAAAGAACCTAAATGCTGCTCAACTAAATGAAATTCGCAAGCTTGAAGACCCGACAGCACGTCCGATACGTGAACATATCGCTGCTCGTACGCATCGCGGTGTTGAACTGATTAAGCTAAAAGATATCTACTATTTTGCAGCAGATCAAAAATACGTCAAAGTGCGTCACAAAGATGGCATGGTATTGATTGATGAAACGCTAAAAGAGTTAGAGCAAGAGTTTGATGATCGTCTGTTCCGAGTACATCGCAATGCCATCATCAACCTTAGTTATTTGGACTTTTTAGAAACTTTGGATGCAGGCCAGTATCAGATACGATTTAAAGGTATTGATGAGACGCTAGCGGTCAGTCGTCGCCACTTACCTGCCCTACGTGATAAAATCCAAAGCATGTAATAGGCTGTCCTGATAGCGACCAATCATTCCATATCATCAAACCCTTATTTATGCTTAAATAGGGGTATTTTTTTGCGTCAGCATCTACTATTAATCATTTGAGTCGCCTATGCTTTGGCAAATCTGCCCTATCGAGTAATATCGATATTATTCAGTACAAAGGTGAACAGTACTGATATAGGGACTAAAGCCATTATAGTATTAGTATCGAACTTATTGAGGTCCTTTATGAGCAATCCGCAGCAACCTGTTTTGACTACTTTAAATATCGCTACACGTCAAAGTCCTTTAGCCTTGTGGCAGGCTGAGCATATTCGTGATCGTTTATTGGCGCTGTATCCTAATCTGACGATTAACTTACTAAAAATTGTCACTAAGGGTGACAAGATTTTGGATACACCTTTGGCCAAAATCGGTGGCAAAGGATTGTTTGTAAAAGAGCTTGAGCAAGCGCTGTATGATAAGCAAGCCGATATTGCAGTGCACTCGCTAAAAGATGTACCCATGCAGCTTCCCGAAGGCCTCACATTAGGCGTCTACTGTAAACGCGCATCACCAACAGATGCCTTTGTCTCAAACACTTATAATAGTATTGATGAGCTACCGCAAGGTGCAGTCGTTGGAACATCAAGTTTACGTCGTCAATGCCAGATCAAAGCCTATCGTCCTGACCTGCAAATAAAAACCTTGCGCGGCAATGTTGGCACTCGTTTGGGCAAGTTAGATGCTGGTGAATACGATGCCATTATTTTAGCGACCAGCGGCTTGCAACGTATTGAGCTAAACGCGAGAATACGCGGTGAGCTTGATATCGCAGCTTGCTTGCCTGCAGTTGGGCAAGGTGCCTTAGCAATTGAATGCCGTGAAGGCGATGAAGAAGTACTAAGATTACTTGCACCACTCAATGATGATAAAGCTCGTATTCGGCTTATCGCTGAGCGTGCTCTGAACCGTCATTTAGAGGGCGGCTGCCAAGTACCGATCGCCGCTTATGCAGTTCTGCAGACAGCTGGAGAAACCAGTGTTAATAATGACAACAATGGTGATAATGGCAATAACGACAGCGGGAATGTGCTGTGGCTACGCGGTCGAGTGGGTCAGGCCGATGGTAGCGAGTTGTTGAAAGCGGACAAACGAGCTACGTTGGTTGGGACACAAGCTGAGCAAGAAGCCCAAGCCAATCAATTAGGTATCGATGTCGCAGAAATGCTGCTTGCTGATGGCGCAGGCGCTATTTTGTCAGCCATTTATCAGCCTGAGTAGTACAAGTACAGTCGCTATAGGTTTGATCAACCGTAAGATAGGCTGATCTAAGCATCAGCCACTCTTGTATGCTTAAGCCTTTTTCATTCGCTTTTTGTCATGGTATATCGATGTCATCAATGCCAATTCAATCTACATACACCATTTCTCTTAAGAATTATGCTAATGAGAAGTCAAACGTAATGCCGCAAATTGTCATCAATACTCGCCCAGTAGAGCGAGCAGCACCGTTGACTCAGTATTTACAAGCGGCAGGATTGACAGTGATTGAGATGCCAATGTTGACACTACGACCACGTCCAACAACTGATCTAGATATTGCATTAATGCATCAGTGGCTGGCGGGGGGCTACAAAGCGCTTGTTATTGTCAGTCCAACTGCTGCCGCTTCAGGGCTAGCCGTTTGGCAATCACTTGAAAATGAATATAAAGATTGCGAATACAAAACGACAGACATTTATGCACAGAGTTTACTAGAGGGGTTATCCCTACCTAGTCCTCTGGTTGCGGTTGGTGAAGCAACGGCGGCAGAGTTCAGTCAGGTGCGTATAAACACAACAAACTATCAAATACTTCAGCCTAAGACGGCCAATAACGAAGGCATGCTAGCAATGCCTGAAATTGATAGCTTACAAGCAGGCGATAAATTGCTGATATGGCGCGGGCTTGGTGGACGACGATTATTAGTTGATACATTGCAGGCGCGCGGTGTACATATCGATAGTATTGCTTGGTACGAGCGTGCGATGCCTATCGAGGCATTGGCTCATTATCAGCAGTGGCAACAAGCATTTCTTACTCATAGTATTGCGTCAGATATTGCCCTACCAAAGCAGCCAAAGCCAATTGTCGTCATCAGCAGTGCGGCAGCTTTTGAGCATTGGTCAAGTATTGTCAATGACAGCCAATCAAAGACGGTCGACAAAGGGCAAGATTCTGATGCAGTGGCTAATACAGCACAGCGGCTATCGCTTACGTTAAAAGATTTCTCCTACGTTGTGTTGGGTGAGCGTCTGGCCAATATGGTTGCCGCACAGCAGTTGAGCTACTGGCGAGTAGAGGACTTATCGCCAGATACGATTCTCTCAGCCATTCATTCTAAAATATAATACTTTAAACTTCTCATTTGCTTTAAACATGTTTATCTATACCAATAACGGTACTGCCTTATGTCAATGAATTCTGAGTCCTTATCTAAGGATCCTTCTACTGTTCAGCAGCGCCGGCAAGCAAATATTTTGCTGCTACGGATGCAATGGCTGGTTATCTTATTACTGATCGCTGCATTATTGTGGCTATATATTAGTCAGCAGCGCTTTCAGCATAGTGTCAACGATCGTTTGCAGAGTAATGAGCAAGTAATCAGTCGATTAAACGAAATGGACGATCGTCTATTTGCCATGAGTCAGCAGACGCTGCCAGAGCCTAGAGTTAAGGCCAGTAGCCAAGCGCAGAATCAGTTGGACCTGTTGCGTATCCAAATCAAAGCTGCTGATAGACTGTTGGCAGATAGTAATGACAGTGCGGCGATTGAGTTATTGCGAGGTCTACATTGGCAGTTGTCGCAAAGCAGTAATGAGATTGCGCCTGCGTTAACCATCGTTATTAAGCAAAGTTTGCTCAAAGATATTGAGCGTCTGCAGGCCCAAAGCTCGCAGCCAAGCCCGTGGCAAATACAAAATCTGGCGATTCAAAACATTCAGGAATTTTTGCACAGTCATGAGCGTCTTGGTAGCTACGAAGGTACGGATCTACAGCGTCGAGAGCTAGTAGATGCAGCTACTGAAAATAAACAGCAGCTCAAAGCGAATGATACTTCAGCGACTAGTGATACAAATTTAACGCGTCGTCAGCTCACTATCCATGAAGTCATCATGACGTTGAATCTAGCAAGCCAAGCCAGCAATATGCGTAAGCAAGATCAACTTGTCAGCTATTTGACGCAAGCACGCAAACAATTAAAAACGTTGGTGCCTAAGGCCTCAACTAGCGATAATAAAAAGTCAGCACAAGCTGGTGCGATTGGCATTGTACAAGCAGATAAAAAACCAATCGATGGTCAAAGTAATCTTGAGACAATGAAAGCACCGAGTGACATACCAGAAGTAATTGTATGGCTAAATCAGTTGATTGCTCATGCACCAAAACCAACGCCATTATTGACGACAGAAATTTTGGATAAGCCGCAAC
Source organism: Psychrobacter sp. APC 3279 (assembly GCF_030407795.1). Taxonomy (NCBI): domain Bacteria; kingdom Pseudomonadati; phylum Pseudomonadota; class Gammaproteobacteria; order Moraxellales; family Moraxellaceae; genus Psychrobacter; species Psychrobacter sp. APC 3279. The sequence goes on from NZ_JASDCR010000009.1 coordinate 95,739, forward strand.
GCTAACGAGAGTTAGTCACAATAGTTAATACAGAAAATATAAAACGTAAGGTAAGAAATGACCCATTATAATGAAAGTTCGACATCTATATCTGATACAGCAAACGAACACCGCCCTGAATTACTAGCCCATTATCCTGTTATTCATCATCAGCCGATACAGTGGGGAGAGATGGATGCCTTCAATCACCTGAATAATGTGGTTTACTATCGTTACGCTGAGTCAGCGCGTATTAGTTATTTGCATGCGCTAGGTATGTTTGATGGCAGTATGGTCACTGTTTTAGCCCAGTCTAGCTGCCAGTATTTACGCCCAGTTACTTATCCTGATACATTATTATTAGGAGTTCGTTGTAAGCGTTTAGGCAATACAAGTATGGCGATGGAATATAGTTACTATAGTATCGCACAAGAAACAATCGTTGCTACGGCAGAGGCCGTGGTAGTGCGTCTGGATAGTGATGGAAAAGGTAAATTGCCATGGACAGCAGCAGAGCGTCAACAGCTGCTAGCACTGGAAGCCAAGTTTGGTCATACGCCTGAGCTTTAGGTCGGTTTCTATATGAGTCGATGGTTCATTTTTTCAAAAAAATTATCGTAAAGTAAAAGCTAAAAACAAAAAAGGCACGCTAACATAATATTAGCGTGCCTTTTTTATCACTCATTCTTTAACTATTTTCTTAAACAGTTTTTAGTCTTGTTGCGGCGCATGAACAAAATCAACCACATTTAGATCAAAACCTGACAATGCAAAAAACTTCATTGGCGATGACAATAAGCGCATATCACGGACACCTAAATGACGTAATATCTGTGCACCAACACCGATACTACGATATGGCTGTTGCGTAATGGTTGATTGAGACTCGTTGTCTGCGGCTTTGTCCAGCGCATCTCCCAAATCAACTGGCTGATTGCTACCAATCCATACCAGCACACCACGATCTGAAGCACTGATTTCTTCTAGTGCTGACTGTACGCTCCAGCCACTACGGCCAGTCATATCGTTTTTAGCTGCAAACAAATCGCGTAATGGGTGGAAACCGTGTACACGTACAGTGCTGACGCCTTCGCTGACATCACCTTTTACCAAGGCTAAATGTGTTTCTTCAGCCCCAAACTCACGGAAGCGATGTAGCGTAAAAGTACCGTGTTCAGTTTCAAAAGGATGTGACTCAATCTCTTCGACCGTTTGCTCATTAGCGATACGGTAGTTGATAAGGTCAGCAATCGTGCCTATCTTAATGTCATGCTCTTTTGCAAATATTTCAAGGTCGTCACGGCGCGCCATCGTACCATCTGCATTGATAATCTCTACAATCACCGCTGCAGGCTCTAGACCTGCTAAACGTGCTAAATCACAACCCGCTTCTGTATGGCCTGCACGGTGAAGAACACCGCCGTTTTGTGCCATAATTGGAAAAATATGTCCAGGCTGAACGATGTCTTCAGGCTTTGCTGATGAAGATACCGCCGCTTGAATAGTACGTGCACGATCACCAGCAGAAATACCCGTAGTGACGCCTTCAGCCGCTTCAATCGAGACAGTAAAGTTGGTGCTAAACTTCGCCTCGTTACGATCTGACATCAGTGGCAGTGCCAATTGCTGGCAACGTGCTTGTGATAAGGTCAAACAAACCAAGCCGCGTGCGTGAGTAATCATAAAGTTAATATCTTCAGGGCGCACATGCGTCGCTGCCATGATGATATCACCTTCGTTTTCGCGGTCTTCATCATCCATCAAGATGACCATTTTTCCAGCACGAATATCTTCGATAATCTCAGGGATTGCATTTAAACTCATAGTAAATCTCAATATTTTATTATTTATAAATAGGTGTCATTTAGAATATAGGGCTCTATCTGCTTATTGTAGCAGTAGATAATACAAAGCGCTGTTACGGTCAAGCAAAGCGCTACTACGGTCAAGTAAATCGCGCTATAAGCAATATAATTTGATATAAAAGTGATTCGCTTCATTGCTTGTATATATCATTATTAGGTTATTTTAACGCTTTTCAGCGTCACGTGCTGCGCCATCTTCCCACTATATCGTTCAGTATGTCAAAAATAGTCATAAATATTATCAATGACCATTAAAACTGACTCATAAATCTGTGCGTTACATTTGTGCGTTACATTTTTATTAATCTATATCATAGTTAGTTATTGCTCGCTGCTTGGCTTTTTAACCAATCCATAAATTGCTTGCTATGCTGCTCACGCTGATTATCTGCAAACTCGTAGAAACTGGTACCAACCAAATTATCTGGTAAGTAGCTTTGAGGATAGTAATGGTTAGGATAATCGTGCGGGTAAGCATAACCTTGACCGTAGCCTTGACTACGCATCAGTTTGGTCACACCATTGCGCAAATGTAGCGGTACAGGTGAGGCATCTTTTTCAGCCAACGCCATCGCAGCATTGATCGCTTTATAAGTGCTATTGCTTTTGGCACTAGTTGCTAAATACACCACGACTTGACCTAAAATAATGCGCGCTTCTGGCATACCAATAGATTGCACACTACGTAATGCCGCATCAGCTAGGAGTAAGGCATTAGGATTGGCATTACCAATATCTTCACTGGCCAAAATCACCAAGCGCCGCGCAATAAAATCAGCAGGTTCGCCGCCTACGAGCATACGTGCCATCCAATACAATGCCGCATCTGGATCTGAGCCGCGGACGGACTTTATCATCGCTGAGATAATATCGTAATGCTGCTCACCATCTTTGTCATATCTTACCAAAGCAGTCTGTGCCACTCGGCTGATCAATTCATCATCGATAATCACTGGCGACTGTTTAGCATCAGCGGTCTGAATGGCTAACTCTAATAAATTTAGCGCTTTTCGAGCATCACCATGGGCCAACTGGCTGATGGTATCTTTTGCTTGTAAATCGATGGTTAACTTTTTGAGTATATTATCTTCTGAAAGCGCTCGTTGTAGCACGGCACTTATCTGCTCAGGTGTTAACGGCTCTAAACGATATACTTGGCAACGTGATAGTAGAGCGTTGTTGACACTGAACGATGGGTTTTCAGTGGTAGCACCAATCAAAGTAATGTCACCAGACTCTACCGCACCCAGAAGTGCATCTTGCTGTGCTTTATTAAAGCGATGAATTTCATCAATGAAGAGCACAGGTGACTCAAATGCCAATGAATCTTTACTATCTAAGACTTCGCGTAACTGTTTGACACCAGTATTTAACGCGGAAAGCGCATGAAAAGGTCGATTGACGGCATCGGCTAATAGCATCGCAATGGTTGTTTTGCCAATACCTGCTTCACCGTGCAGGATAATAGATGGCAGGTGTCCTTGCTCTACTAAACGTCGTAGCGGTGCACCAGTTGCCAGCAAATGCTCTTGACCAATGATTTCGGTAAGAGAAGTAGGGCGCATACGCTGAGCAAGTGGAGTATCGGCATGGAAGTTAGGTGGCATAAGATTCTCTATCGAAAAATAAAAAAGCTATCTACTAGCTGCAATGGTAGTAATGGCAAGGTCTTTATAGTTAAATCTAAATAACAGCATACTAGTCTAACTCCATCATTCTCATTGGGTTTCGACACTCATATATGTTTGGCATGATTTTCGCAGCAATTTTATAATAGCAATGAGTATTAGACATCAGCAGTAGAAGTAAGCTAGTTTATAAGGATGGTACTTGTTATAAGTCATACGCGCTAGGTTAGCGCAAAAATATGTTAATGAAAGCTAACTAAGCGTATAGCTTGTGTCCGGAGTACTTTAGTTTTCATCATTCATCTATATTAACGGCTCTACTATTAACAGTTTTACCGTATCGATGGGAAAAGTTGGCCAATTGCGACTGTTAACTATTAAACACTAAAAATGGCTTATCAAATATAAGGTATTGCATTAACGATGTCTGAACCGACTCTTAAACGCTTATTCAATCGTTACTTGCGTAGTGATACGGGCAAGCAGCAGTCACGTTATCTGACAGCTGGCGAGATAGCATTGGCGCATTCAGTATTTGGTGACAGCATCAAACTTGATGAAGTGCAGTTAAAGACAGCATGGTGGGTATTACAACATTATGCCGTTAGCCCCAATGGCAATATTTACTTTAATTCAGTCGATTGGATTACGGATTTTAGCGAAGCTCCATTGAGCAAACAAAGCTGGCTTATACATGAGCTAACACACGTATGGCAATTACAGCAAGGCTTAAAAGTGGTACGCGGAGCGATCATCAACCGAAAATATGACTACGTGTTAGAAACAGGCAAATCATTTTTTAAGTATGGTATTGAGCAGCAGGCACGCATGGTACAAGACTATTTTGTAAGTCGTCAGCGTGGTCAGAACTGCCAAAAGTGGGAAGCTTGTATTCCATTTTTGACAGAGCAGCCTATTAAGGCAAAAAATACTGACAATCCATCAATCATCTAATTTTTAAAAGTAACAGTAAGCTTAGCTATGATAAGTCATAACCGAACTATAGAACGATACATTAACTGAAACATAGGTCGGTTGGATAAATACTGGATAACTATATTGGACGATTTAACAGTCAGTTGTGTTGCTAAAAATCAAAGAATAATGAACCGCAATTGTAATTTACCCTTTAATAATTTTGCTTTACCAAAGGATATGCACTCTCATGTTTAAATTTTTGTCAGTAAAGCCTAATGTTGATACCCGCTACCCACCGACTTTGCTTTTAGCCGCACTGTCAGGAGTATTGTTTTTGACAGGCTGTCAGCAGTCTGACACATCGCCTGTAGCTGATGACAGTCAAACCAGTGAAAAAACAAGCGTAGAAGACAGTAAGCCTATGCCAAAAAGTGACTCAGCTGCTGCGCGCATAAAACAATTTCAGCCGATATATGTCACACAGGCGCAAAGTTTACAGAGACGATTGCAAGCAGAGTATGAGTCATTGCAAGCGGCAGATGCGTCAGACAGTGAGGAGCTTTTATTACTGAATACTAATAATAGTGAAAATACAGATAGCAATAACGAAGTAGCGACTGATAATACCGCTCCTAACGCAAATACTACTGTTACTAGCTCTGAAGAAGTGGCGTCATCGAATATTGATATCGCCCCGATAAACAGCAATCCAAATGTAGATGCAGAGGTTGATGTCAATACTAGCACTGAAGTTGGTGAGCGTGACTTAACGGTTTTAAAACGCATCAGTCTTGAGCCGCGCAAACCTGTTATGTTGACCGAAGACCAAATCATAGAACGCTATCAGCAAACCATGGATGCCTTGTATCAACCGGTGACAACACCGCTGAGCGCAGAGGATTCTGATACATTAATCAATGTGGCGACCTTGGTTCCGCAGTTATTTGAGCATGCAGAGATTGCTGGTAGAGTAAGTGCAAAAAGTCCGGCACTTGCCCGTTTAATCATTCAGCATCAGGTATGGGAACAAATAGAAGCTCAGCAAGTGGTTGATATGCAGCAAATGAAACAGCGGCAGCAACAAGAGTTTGAAGCTTTAATGGCTAAATTTAATGAAACTATTGAAGGATACGATGAGCAGATTGCCAAATATGAGCAAACGTTAAAAGAGTTTCAGTAACTGACTATAATTTTATAAACTTATTTAGTTAGTCATTTCTCATAAAACATCCAGTATCGAATAAAGAGAGTTAAGACAATAAAAAATCCCGCACGATGGCGGGATTTTTTATTGGATAAATATTATTTTTGCTTACTTGCGATCTTCAACTTTTACAAAATCACGGCGCGTTTCACCAGTGTATAACTGACGTGGACGACCGATTTTGAACGGTGCACTGTGCATTTCTAACCAATGGCTGATCCAACCTGAAGTACGAGCCAATGCAAAGATTACGGTAAACATTGACGTTGGGATACCAATGGCTTTCAAAATGATACCAGAGTAGAAATCAACGTTTGGATATAGGTTACGCTCGATGAAGAACGGATCTTCTAACGCAATTTTCTCTAGTGCCATCGCCAATTCAAGCTTAGGATCGTTGATACCTAGTGCTTCTAGTACTTCATCACAAGTCTCTTTCATTACTTGAGCGCGTGGATCGAAGTTTTTGTAAACACGGTGACCAAAGCCCATTAGCTTCACTTCACGGCTCTTCACTTTTTCCATGAACTCAGGCACGTTTTCAACAGTACCGATTTCATCTAGCATCTCAAGAACAGCTTCGTTCGCGCCGCCATGTGATGGTCCCCATAGGGCTGCGATACCAGCAGCGATACACGCATAAGGGTTTGCGCCAGTAGAACCAGCTAAACGTACCGTTGACGTAGAAGCGTTTTGCTCATGGTCAGCGTGCAAAGTAAAGATTTTGTCCATTGCGCGAGTGATAACGTCATTTTTCTCGTAGTCTACATCAGCAGGCGTTGCAAACATCATGTATAAGAAGTTTTCTGCGTAGTTAAAGTCGTTACGCGGATACATGAACGGTTCGCCTTGTGAGTATTTATAACTCATCGCAGCAAGCGTAGGCATCTTAGCAATCAGACGAATAGCTGTGATTTCGCGATGCTCTTCATTGCTCACGTCTAGGTCTTCATGATAGAACGCTGATAAGGCACCAACGACACCAACCATAATAGCCATTGGATGCGCGTCACGGCGGAAGCCTTCAAAGAACTTACGCAATTGATCGTGAACAGGAGTATGCTCGCGGATTTTTTCAAAAAACTCTGCTTTTTGCTCAGCAGTAGGTAGGTCACCATGTAAAAGTGCATAAGCAACTTCTAGGTATTCAGCATTGTTCGCTAGCTCGTCGATAGGGTAGCCGCGGTGTAATAACTCGCCTTTGCCACCATCAATATAAGTAATCTTTGATTCAACAGGAGCAGTTACTTTAAAACCAGGGTCATAAGACCAAAATCCTGATTCTTGTAAAGCAGCAATATCGATAACTGGGCGCCCTAAAGTACCTTTAATAATAGGAAGTTCGTATTCTTCACCATTCACGGTTAGTTTGGCATTAGTATCAGCCATAAATTGCTCTCCATTGGTTTGACTTGTTAGAATAAATTACTACAGACGCATACCCTCGCGTCATTGTCGGTTGAACGGTAAAAGTGCATTCAACTCATTTAGTACGCAGGGTATATTAGCAGCAATTCTTGATGATTTGAAAAAACTTTTATGGACCATGTGTCCAATTGGCGCGGTGTGGCGGTAGTTATTCGCTGTAATTTTTGTATCAAAATATGTCTGTCAGGTTATTTTGCTTAAAATTCCTCTATTTTTGAGCAAGTTTATAGCAGCATTATCGGAGCAGTATTTTGGATTTATAAATATATTTTAGAGACAAAACTCATAAATAATGACACCGAAAACTGCCAGACTATACCTAGCAAGCGGATTAAAGTTTGTCATAATAATCACTGTTAAAATTAGTAATATGCTTATTCATTCATTTATTGATTAAATATGTATATATTCTTACTGAATGGATAAATTTGTAATTATTGCTCAGGCATTTTATAATTGTAGGAATTAACTGGCACTAGCTTTGCGCGAATTAATAAATGACCATGTTATAGTGTCGTTCAGAGCGTCTTCTATTCATGCTTATTTACGATTGTCTGGTGTTACGATAGACCAAACCGCATTCTATGGTTTGAATTTTCTTCTTAACCAATCTTTTTTATTTGTTTGGCACAAGATTTCAAGTGCCCAATATAGGGTCTGCTCTGATATGGAAGACATATTAACGTTGTCTTACTATTCATACGACCTCTAAAATAGACTGGTTAGTCGATATTACTCATGTTTATTTTCTTTGTTGTATAATAGATAGGTTGTTTGATAGGCCTGTCGATTCGACAAGCGACATTGAACAGTCTATCAATACCTTTATATACATAATCCTTTCTTCATATTTAGCGCAAACTAAACGAAGTCAGCTAGCTCTTCCTTACTTTATTCGTCTCGTGTGTTGCTCAATGCTCAATTGACACTATTTATGTCATGCGTTGATAGCAGATACAGGAGTATAACCGCAAAAGGATGCCCGCTGTGAAAAGCAACCGACCTATTGATCTGCCTTTAAGCCAAGTGATTAGCGTTAATCGCTCACCGATCGCGATCGCCTCTATCTTGCATCGTATCTCTGGCATTATTCTATTTTTATTGATTCCTGTCATGTTATGGATACTACAGAACTCATTGGCATCGCCTGAGAGTTTTGCGACCGTATTTGACAACGTACTTGTGCGCTTTTTGGCATGGATATTTGTTGCCGCCATTGCATATCATTTTGTAATGGGTATCAAACATTTATTTGCTGATATGGGCATGAACGAAGAGCTAAAATCTGGCCGCACTGCCTCTATGGTAAGTTTTGTGATTGCAGCGATTTTAGTTGTCGCGTCATTTGTATGGGTGATGTTCTAATGAGAAAAAATGATTCAGGAATCAAAAGTGCTACTGGTCTGACAGGTTCAGGCTCACGTGATTGGATTGTCCAGCGTATTAGTGCTGTTGTTTTAGCCGTTTATAGTGTGGTATTGCTGGGCTTCTTTTTGACCCATGGCGATGTCACTTTTGTTGAATGGTCATCATTTATGACCAGCCTACCGATGCGTCTATTCAGTTTGGTTGCAGTACTTGCACTAGCTGGTCATGCTTGGGTTGGGATGTGGACAGTATTTACTGACTATATTACAACAGGCAAACTAGGCTCAAGCGCAGCAGGTTTACGTTTAGTACTACAGTCATTGATGATTATCGCTATTTTAGTATTTCTATTTTGGGGCATCATGATTTTTTGGGGTAACGGTTTCGGTATCGCTGCCGTTTAACCATCTCATAAAAAGCTCTGATATCTATATATAACGACGGATACATTCAACTGATACATTAGTTGGCAAAGTATTTTAGAGTCATCCGTCGATAGCCAAGAATAGTCATAGCATTGGACTAGCATTACTGATCAGCTAATCTGATTATAGTTGAGTAGGCTTAGTTCAGTATAACGATAGATATGCAAATTAAGTGGTTAACGACTATTAAGATTCTTTATTTTATAAGCGTAGAGATGGCCAAATAGTAAGCCTTTATAGCTGTAATAGAGATGTCTCAAAAAGTCTTTGATTTACTTTTACGCATTAACAGGCATTAGGAAAACCGTAATGGCAACTAGACAAGACAATACCATTAGTAATATCAAGACCCTAAACTACGATGCAGTTATCGTTGGTGGCGGCGGCTCAGGTATGCGTGCTTCATTGCATTTAGCGGAAGCGGGCATGAAGGTTGCAGTCCTTACCAAAGTATTCCCAACGCGTTCGCACACGGTTGCCGCTCAGGGTGGTATCGGTGCAAGTTTGGGTAATATGAGCAATGACAACTGGCACTTCCACTTCTATGATACCGTTAAAGGATCAGATTGGTTAGGTGACCAAGACGCTATCGAATATATGTGTCGTGAAGCGCCAAAAGTAGTCTATGAGCTTGAGCACATGGGCATGCCGTTTGACCGTAACGAAGACGGTACTATTTATCAGCGTCCGTTCGGTGGTCACACATCTAACTATGGCGAAAAAGCAGTACAACGTGCTTGTGCCGCTGCTGACCGTACAGGTCACGCATTACTACATACGCTATATCAGAAAAACCTAGAGCAAGGTACTGAGTTCTTTATCGAGTGGATCGCGCTTGATTTGATCAAAGACGAAGCTGGTAACATCAACGGTGTCGTCGCGCTTGAGCAAGAGACGGGTACTATTGCAGTATTCCAGTCACCAATTACTGTCCTAGCGACAGGTGGTGCTGGTCGTATCTTCGCAGCTTCTACCAATGCTTATATCAATACTGGTGACGGTATTGGCATGGCAGTCCGTGCTGGTATTCCATTACAAGATATGGAGTTCTGGCAGTTCCATCCAACTGGTGTCCATGGTGCAGGTGTACTATTGACTGAAGGTTGCCGTGGTGAAGGTGCTATCTTGCGTAACAAAGATGGCGAAGCGTTCATGGAGCGTTATGCACCAACCGTGAAAGACTTGGCACCACGTGATCTTGTATCGCGCTCAATGGACCAAGAAATCAAAGAAGGTCGTGGTTGTGGTCCTAATGCTGACCATATCGTAATGGATATGACGCATCTAGGTGTTGAAACCATCATGAAACGTCTACCATCAGTATTTGAGATCGGTAAAAACTTCGCCAACGTTGACATCACTAAAGAACCAATTCCAGTAATCCCAACCATTCACTACATGATGGGCGGTATTCCAACCACTATTCATGGTCAAGTGATTGTACCGGATCTAGATGCAGGTACTGATGAAGACGGCTTATATGCTAAAGGCAACGTCGTTAAAGGTCTTTATGCAATCGGTGAGTGTGCTTGTGTCAGTGTACATGGTGCTAACCGTCTAGGTACGAACTCTCTACTAGATCTATTGGTATTTGGCCGTGCAGCTGGTAAGCATATTGTTGATGAATTCCATCATGCAGATCACAACTACAAGCCGCTTGATCCACGTGTGCTTGATTTTACAGTGAAGCGTTTAGACAAGTTGCAACAGTCTACTGAAGGCTACAACGCGCAAGACGTGGCTGATGAGATTCGTGCTACGATGCAAAAACACGCTAGCGTATTCCGTACGCAAGCGATGATGGACGAAGGCGTTGAGAAAATTTTAGCGCTAGGTGAAAAGATCGACAAGATCCATCTTGGCGATAAATCACAAGTGTTCAACACAGCGCGTATTGAAGCATTCGAAGTTGCTAACTTGTATGAAGTAGCAAAAGCGACAATGATATCTGCAGCGAAGCGTCATGAAAGCCGCGGCGCGCACAGTGTATCCGATTATGATCGTCCAGAAGATGATGATTACGCACCTAACGGCCGTAATGACCACGATTGGATGAAGCATACTTTATGGTACTCTGAAGGCAATCGCATCATTTATAAGCCAGTACGTAAAGTGCCATTAACCGTTGATTATATCGAACCAAAAGTCCGCGTCTACTAATTTTAGACTGCATACTTTATATATAGTTGATAGATAACAGCAGTGTTAACGTTTTATCCCTTATTAATTTATTAAAAAGGTGACCGCCAGCTACATGCTCATGCCAGCGCTACTATGCTATTAATTGGTATCTGATATTGGTTATCAATACTGATTAATAGCTAGCGCAAATATGTTGCAATCTTTGTATGCCCGCCATCACCTACGTGTGGAGTTTAGCATTATGAGCCGAGGTACTCGCACCATCGAAATCTATCGCTACGATCCTGATCTGGACGCAGCGCCACGCATGCAAACTTATACGATTGAGCTACTTGATTCAGATCGTATGTTGCTTGACGTACTATTACGCCTAAAGAAAGAAGATGAAACGCTTACTTTCCGTCGCTCTTGCCGTGAAGGTATTTGTGGCTCTGACGGCATGAACATTAATGGTAAGAACGGTTTGGCATGTCTAATCAACATGAACACGCTACCAGAAAAAGTAACGGTTCGTCCGCTACCTGGTTTGCCAGTGGTTCGTGACTTGGTTGTCGATATGAACCAGTTCTATGAGCAGTATGAGAAAGTACATCCGTACTTGATCAATGATCAGCCAGCACCGCCAACTGAGCGTCTACAGTCGCCTGAACAGCGTGAAAAACTGAACGGTTTATACGAATGTATTCTATGTGCTTGCTGTTCAACCAGTTGCCCATCTTTCTGGTGGAACCCTGATAAGTTTTTAGGTCCATCAGCGTTACTGCATGCTTATCGCTTCGTTGCTGATAGCCGTGACGGTGATACTCAAGCACGTTTAGCTCGCTTAGACGATCCGTTTAGCTTGTTCCGTTGCCGCGGTATCATGAACTGTGTATCAGTTTGTCCAAAAGGATTGAATCCAACCAAAGCGATCGGTCATCTACGTAATATGTTGATTGACCAAGCTGGTTAAGCATAAATAATTGATATTTATAGTTACTATACGAAAAACACCACCTATTCATTAGGTGGTGTTTTTGTTAGTTAAAAAGCTGATATATAGGTTTACTACTGTTTATAGCTAACTTGTCGTTTAAAAAATCCAGTAAATTTAGCCTATTGAAAAATAGGTATCAAATGATTTAAGAGTAAAACTGTATGGTCAATACGTTGGTTGTATGTAAGAAGAAATAATATATAGACAATCACCCTATATAATCGAATATAGACATAGTCGAATTTTGGTATAATTGTATTTGGTATTTAGTGAGATGATCAAAGCGTCCTTTTTGGAGCTTAATATGTGCCGTTTGAACACATTATGACATTATCGGGCTAAAATACTATGCGCACAATGATTATGCGTTTATAATTGATGATAGATATTCATTACATAAATACCTAGTATTGAACAAACAAACTATGTCGCAAAAAATGGGCATGATAATCTATACAGCAATGTATGTCTGTCTGAAAAGGCAGGATTTGTCAGCAAATTTAGGGTAATTCAGCATCAATAACCAGTTTATAGGTTAGCTGAAAATATAATTATCTATTAATAGTTTATCATTAATGGATTGGTTATGACTCAAAGAAGTATATATAAATTAATGTTGTGAAACGAGCTAGATAAGAAAACTGAGCGTTCACAAATAGTTTTATTTTTAGACGGGTATTGCAATAAGACTTGTTACCACTATTTAGCATCACTTGCTCTTGTAGACAATGACAGCAATATTCTATGGTGATGGCAATACTTAGGGATAAAAGTGTTTTATCGAATAGTATTTAACAGGATATGACACATTGTCTAACTACCTGAGCATACAACGACTGACACAATAATAAGCACGATTCCATTCATTTATCTATCAAATAGACGATTATTATGAATAGTATAACCAAAGAAAAATCTGGCCAAGTACATACCGAACTGGCTGCCGATAACGCCAACTATATAGAAGCTCTTTACGAGCAATACCTAACAGACCCTGATAGTGTTGATACTGACTGGCAAACGTACTTTGAACAGTATAAGTCGCAGAACGATGCTCAGCATAACGCTATCAAAGATCAGTTCTTACTACTTGCTCGTAATCAAACGGCAAATAAGAGTAGCAGTACTGATACCGACTCTAGCAGCTCTGCCAACTGTGATCCTAAGCAGATGGGCGTACAGCAATTAATCTCAGCATATCGTCGTCGCGGTCATCGCCGTGCCAAGCTTGATCCTTTAAATTTGCATCCACGTGCAGAAGTAGAAGATTTGACGCTTGCTTATCATAATTTGTCAGAAGCTGATCTCGATACCGTATTCCCAACCAATGATTTAGTTATTGGTAAAGATGAAGCGACATTGCGCGAAATCATCGAAATCATGGAACGTGTTTACTGTGGCCATATCGGTGTCGAGTACATGCATGTTACCACCAGTACCGAAAAACGCTGGATGGAAGAATACCTAGAGACCAATCTAGGCTATATCAAATTCGATAAAGAAAAACGTTTATCTATTCTTGAGCGCTTAACGGCTGCTGAAGGTCTAGAAAAATACCTTGCTCGTAAATATACGGGTGTTAAGCGTTTTGGTTTGGAAGGTGGTGAGAGCTTCATTCCTGCTATCAATGAAATCATTCAACGTGCTGGCGGATATGGCACAAAAGAAATGGTCATTGGTATGGCTCACCGTGGCCGTCTAAACCTACTAGTCAACATCTTAGGTAAAAACCCTGCAGACTTGTTTGATGAGTTTGATGGTAAAGTACAGCCAGAAAAAGGCTCAGGTGACGTTAAATACCACAACGGTTTCTCATCTAATGTGATGACACCAGGTGGCGAAGCGCATTTGGCTTTAGCATTTAACCCATCGCATCTTGAAATTGTCGCGCCAGTACTACAAGGCTCAGTACGTGCCCGTCAAGTACGCCGTAACGATCAGCCATTACTAGACAATACTGGTGGTAATTCAGTATTACCTATCGTGATTCATGGTGATGCTGCTTTCGCTGGTCAAGGTGTGGTCCAAGAAACCTTCCAGATGTCACAGACCCGTGCTTATACCACTGGCGGTACTGTGCATATCGTGATCAATAACCAAGTTGGCTTTACTACTAGCCGTCAAGAAGATGTTCGTTCAACTGAATATTGTACTGACGTTGCCAAGATGGTTCATGCTCCTATCCTACATGTAAACGGTGATGATCCTGAAGCAGTCGTATTTGCCGCTCAGTTAGCATTAGATTATCGTCATAAGTTTGACAAAGACATCATCATTGATTTGTTCTGCTATCGTCGTAACGGCCACAACGAAGCAGATGAGCCATCTGCAACTCAGCCATTGATGTATGCTGTTATTAAGAAGCTTCCAACTACTCGTACTCTGTATGCGCAGAAGCTTATCGCAGAAGGTATCTTAAATGCTGAAGAAGAAAAACAGTATGAAGATAATTATCGTGAATCTTTAGACCGTGGTGATTATGTTGTTAGCTCATTGGTTCAAGAGCCTAACGAACAGTTGTTCGTAGATTGGAAACCTTATCTAGGTCATGACTTGGTTGATGACTGGGATACCAGTGTCGATATCGAAAAGCTTAAAGGCTATGGCCGCCGTATGGCCGAAATGCCAGAAGGTTATAAGCTACAGCGTCAGGTTCAAAAAGTCGTTGAGCAGCGTCTAGCGATGCAAACGGGCGAAGAGCCTCTTAACTGGGGTGCAGCTGAGACATTGGCTTATGCATCATTGGTTGATAACGATGGCGTATTAGTACGTATTACTGGTGAAGATGTAGGCCGTGGTACTTTCTCACATCGCCACAGTGAAATATACAATGTCAATGATGGCAGCATGTATGTACCGTTGTCTCATTTAAGTGAGAACCAAGCACGCTTTGCTACTTATAACTCATTGCTATCAGAAGAAGCGGTACTAGCCTTTGAATATGGTTATGCGACCACTGTACCGAACGCATTGATCGTTTGGGAAGCACAATTTGGTGATTTCGTGAACGGTGCTCAGGTTGTGATTGACCAGTTCATCTCAAGCGGTGAGACCAAATGGCAGCGTGTTTGTGGTTTGACGATGTTGTTACCACATGGTTTCGAAGGTCAAGGTCCTGAGCATTCATCTGCACGTCTAGAGCGTTTCTTACAGTTATGTGCTGAAGACAATATGCAGGTCATTACCCCAACGACTCCTGCGCAAATTTATCATGCATTACGTCGTCAGGCAGTACGTCCTATTCGTAAGCCACTGATCGTTATGTCACCAAAAAGCTTATTACGTCATAAGCTAGCGACTTCTAATCTAGAAGAGCTTGCTAATGGTAAGTTTGAGACGGTATTGCCAGAGATGGACGATCACAACGCAGATAAAGTGACTCGTATGGTTCTGTGTGGTGGTAAGGTTTATTATGATTTGTTAGAGCAGCGCCGTGCATTAGGTCTTGATCATGTGGCTATCGTTCGTATTGAGCAATTGTATCCATTGCCAGAGACTCGCTTAATCGCTGAAATCGAAAAATACAGCAACCTAACTGAAATCGTATGGACGCAAGAAGAGCCATTGAACCAAGGCGCTTGGTACTATTTAGCACCGCATATGTTCCGTATTGTCGTACCGCATCCAACCAAAGCAAAAGTCATGGAGCCAGTCGCGCGTCCTCCTAGTGCAGCCCCTGCAACAGGATCACCGAAACTGCATGCTCAACAACAGCAAGCACTCATTGCTGGTGGCCTTGGCATAAGTGTTGATGAATTAGCTCAGTAACACCTTGTCTAAGCAAAGATTATAGAAGATAAATGAATCAGGCGATGACAGTCAGTGTTTTTTAATAAAATATAAGCAAAGTTATTAAAAGATTACCGGCTGCTTATCACGACTTAATAATAAGTATGAATACCCAAATCTAAGGAGTATATCGATGGCTGACATCAAAGCCCCCGTTTTTCCAGAATCGGTTGCCGATGGCACAATCGTTGAGTGGCATGTCACTGAAGGTCAACAAGTTAATCGTGATGACCTATTGGCTGAAATTGAAACTGATAAAGTTGTATTAGAAGTTGTGGCACCTGATGATGGTGTATTGACCAAAATCGTAAAGCAAGTTGATGATACTGTATTGTCTGATGAGCTTATCGCTCAGTTTGAAGCCGGTGCAAGTGCTGGTGCTAGCGCAGACGAAGCGCCAGCAGTAGATCCAGACCAAACAGCTGCGCCAGTTCAAGCAAAGCAAGCTGCCGATGGTGGTGAGCCTGTTCAAGCAACAGATAAGAAAGGCGAAGCTGATCATAAAGATCAAAGCCCAGCAGTTCGTAAAGCAGCAAAAGAGTCAGGCGTAGATCCTAAAGAAGTCGAAGGTAGTGGCCGCGGTGGTCGTGTAACCAAAACTGATATGGCTAATCCAAC
Organism: Psychrobacter sp. APC 3279; assembly: GCF_030407795.1. Taxonomy (NCBI): domain Bacteria; kingdom Pseudomonadati; phylum Pseudomonadota; class Gammaproteobacteria; order Moraxellales; family Moraxellaceae; genus Psychrobacter; species Psychrobacter sp. APC 3279. The sequence goes on from NZ_JASDCR010000009.1 coordinate 112,079, forward strand.
ATTGAAATCAGACAGCAGTATCAAGTCTGACAGTGGCCGTCCTGTTGCTGAGTCAATGGGTGAGCGTACTGAAAAACGTGTTCCAATGACTCGTCTTCGTAAGCGTGTTGCTGAGCGTCTATTATCAGCATCACAAGATACAGCGATGTTGACGACGTTTAACGAAGTGAACATGAAGCCATTGATGGACATGCGCGCTAAGTACAAAGAGAAGTTTGAAAAGCGTCATGGCGTACGTTTAGGCTTTATGTCGTTATTCGTAAAAGCAGCGACAGAAGCATTGAAACGCTTCCCAGCAGTAAACGCTTCACTAGATGGCGATGACATTGTTTATCATGGTTTTTATGATATCGGTGTAGCAGTATCTTCAGATCGCGGCTTGGTTGTTCCAGTATTACGTGATACTGATCGCATGAGCATGGCTGACGTTGAAAGCACAATCCGTGAGTTTGGCGGTAAAGCACAGCAAGGTAAACTTGGCCTAGAAGATATGACTGGCGGTACTTTCACTATCTCTAACGGTGGTGTATTTGGTTCATTGATGTCAACCCCTATCTTGAACCCACCACAAACTGCTATCTTAGGTATGCATGCTATCAATGATCGCCCAATGGCAGTCGATGGCAAAGTAGAAATCTTACCAATGATGTACCTAGCACTATCTTATGACCATCGTATGATCGATGGTAAAGAAGCAGTACAGTTCTTGGTAACTATCAAAGAGTTGGTCGAAGACCCTGCAATGCTACTACTAGACCTGTAAGCTTTTAAGCTTGTATTGGCAACCGCTGATACAAGCTTTTTAACTTTGGTATAGATAATGATTTTTATTAGTCAGCGATTACTTGATGCGCTGATAACTGTATTTAAATAAATTTAATAATGGTGACTTGCTATCGATGTGTGAGTCTATCTCATTGACATAGTGTATTAACTGTTCAGTGTAGATAACGCTGATCTATCAGCAAGATAACAACCAGTTTAAATGACACATACAATTAAAAATAGGAACGTACTATGAAAGACAATTATGATTTAGTCGTCATCGGCGGCGGTCCTGGTGGTTACGAAGCAGCTATTCGTGCAGGCCAGCTCGGTATGAGTGTTGCTTGTATCGAAAAGCGCGTTTATAAAGGCGAGCCAGCACTTGGCGGTACTTGCTTAAACGTTGGTTGTATCCCATCAAAAGCCCTACTTGACAGCTCACATCGTTACGAAGCTACTAAGCATGACCTTGACGAGCACGGTATCAGTACTGGTGACGTTGCTATCAATATCGAAAAAATGATAGAGCGTAAAGAAGGTATTGTTAAGCAGTTGACTGGTGGTGTTGCAGCGTTGCTAAAAGGCAATGGTGTTGATTGGCTACAGGGCTGGGGTACTTTAGTTGACGGCACGGGCACTGACAAAAAAGTCAAATTTACTGCTCTAGAAGACGAAAGCGAAACGACGATCACTGCTAAGAATGTTATTCTTGCGGCAGGTTCTGTGCCTATCGAAATTCCTGTTGCCAAAACTGACGGTGACCGCATTGTTGATTCAACTGGCGCACTTGATTTCACTGAAGTACCTAAGCGTTTAGGCGTTATTGGCGCTGGTGTTATCGGTCTTGAGCTTGGTTCAGTATGGCGTCGTCTAGGTGCAGAAGTAGTCGTATATGAAGCACTTCCTAGCTTCTTAGCTGCCGCCGATAAAGACATCTCAAAAGAAGCCGGCAAAATGCTGAAGAAGCAAGGTCTTGATATCCGTGTCGATACCAAAGTAACCAATGCTGAAGTACAAGGTGACCAAGTTGTTGTCACTAGCGAAAGCAAAGGCGAATCTTCTGAAGAGAGCTTCGACAAGCTAATCGTTTGTGTTGGTCGTCGCGCTTATTCTGAAAAACTGCTTGGCGATGACAGCGGTATCACGTTGACTGAACGTGGTCTTATCGATGTCAATGACCAGTGCAAAACCAATCTTGATGGCGTTTATGCTATCGGTGATTTGGTCCGTGGTCCTATGCTTGCGCACAAAGCAATGGAAGAGGGCATGATGGCTGTTGAGCGTATTCATGGCGAAAAACCTCAAGTTAACTATGACACTATCATCAATGTCATTTATACTCACCCAGAAATCGCATGGGTAGGTTTGACTGAGCAAGAAGCTGAAGAAGCTGGCTATGAAGTTAAAACAGGTTCTTTCAACTTAGCTGCTAACGGTCGTGCATTAGCGCAAAGTGAAGCACAAGGCTCTATCAAAGTTGTTGCTGATGCGAAAACAGATCGTCTATTAGGTATGCATGCTATCGCTGCTGGTGCTGGTGATATCGTCCATCAAGGTATGATCGCGATGGAATTTGTGTCTAGTATCGAAGACTTGCAGTTGATGACATTTGCTCATCCAACTATTTCAGAAGCAGTGCATGAAGCTGCTCTATCTGCAGATGGCCGTGCTATCCATGCTATCCAGCGCAAAAAACGTAAGAAATAAGTAGTTGCTCGTTTAGTTATTATCGATTTACAACCTGATTGGGGTATCGCTATTTTGGTGATGCCACAATCATGAGTGCGTCAGACGTATGATTCATATGTATATGTGCGCACTTGATTTCACTTTTTATTAATTGTAAAAAATAAAGGATACAATCAATGAATTTACATGAGTATCAAGCAAAAGAGCTATTAAAAAGCTACGGTTTGCCAATTCAAGAAGGCATCATCGCTCATAACGGCGAAGAAGCTGCTGCAGCTTTTGATAAAACCCCAACTGACATTGCGGTAATCAAAGCGCAAGTACATGCTGGTGGTCGCGGTAAAGCTGGTGGTGTAAAACTGGTTAAAACTCGTGAAGAAGCTAAGCAAGTTGCTGAAGAGTTGATCGGTACTAACCTAGTAACGTTCCAAACTGATGCTGATGGTCAGCCAGTAAACTTCGTATTGGTTGCAGAAGATATGTATCCAGTACAAACTGAGCTATATCTTGGCGCAGTCGTTGATCGTGCAACTCGTCGTGTAACTTTCATGGCATCTACCGAAGGTGGTGTAGATATCGAAGAAGTAGCACACAGCACTCCAGAAAAAATCTTTAAAGTACACGTTGATCCTTTAGTTGGTTTAATGCCTTTCCAAGCGCGCGACGTTGCGTTCAAACTTGGTCTAGAAGGTAAGCAAATCAATCAATTCGTTAAATTGATGACTGGCGCCTATAAAGCATTCGTTGAAAACGACTTTGCCCTAATGGAAATCAACCCATTAGCCGTTCGTGAAAATGGCGAAATCGTTTGTGTTGATGGCAAAATCGGTATCGACTCAAACGCACTATATCGTCTGCCAAAAATCGCAGCGCTACAAGACAAGACTCAAGAAAATGAGCGTGAGCTTAAAGCCGCTGAATTTGACCTAAACTATGTTGCTCTAGAAGGCAACATCGGTTGTATGGTTAACGGTGCTGGTCTTGCAATGGCGACCATGGACATCATCAAATTGTATGGCGGCAAGCCTGCTAACTTCTTGGACGTTGGCGGCGGCGCAACCAAAGATCGCGTTGTTGAAGCGTTCAAAATTATCCTAGAAGACAGCAGTGTTGAAGGTGTTCTAATCAACATCTTCGGCGGTATCGTACGTTGTGACATGATTGCAGAAGCTATTATCGCTGCTATCAAAGAAGTTGACGTACAAGTACCAGTTGTTGTTCGTTTAGAAGGTAACAACGCTGAGCTAGGCGCACAAATTCTAGAAGAGTCTGGTCTGAAATTGATTTCAGCTCAAGGTTTATCTGACGCGGCTCAAAAAATTGTCGATGCTGTTAAAGCGTAAGTCTTTAAACATAAGCGTTTAGAGATAGACGCTTAAGCATAGTAGTCAAATCGTAATAGTGGTTATTTATAATAAAGATCGGTTATCAAAATTTGATAACGATAGTTATAAAGACCACTGTTACAAGACAACCGAATACAAGGAAAATATAATGAGTGTATTAATCGATAAAGATACCAAAGTATTGGTACAAGGTTTTACTGGTAAAAATGGTACGTTCCATTCTGAACAAGCCATCGAATACGGTACAAAAGTAGTTGGTGGTGTGACTCCAGGTAAAGGCGGTCAAACGCACCTAGGTCTACCAGTATTCAATACCATGGCGGAAGCCATGGAAGCGACTCAAGCTGACGCTTCTGTTATCTACGTACCAGCACCATTTGTACTAGATTCTATCGTTGAAGCAATCGATGCTGGCGTTAAGTTGATCGTTGTGATCACTGAAGGCGTACCTACTATCGATATGCTAAAAGCAAAACGCTATCTTGAAGAAGCTGGCGACGTACGTTTGGTTGGTCCTAACTGCCCAGGCGTTATCACTCCAGGTCAGTGCAAAATCGGTATCATGCCAGGCCATATCCATCAGCCAGGTAAAGTGGGCATCATCTCACGTTCTGGTACATTGACTTACGAAGCTGTAGCTCAAACTACTAAGCTTGGTTTTGGTCAGTCAACGTGTATCGGTATCGGTGGTGATCCTATCCCTGGTATGAACCAGATTGACGCACTGAAACTATTCGAAGCTGATCCACAGACTGAAGCTATCATCCTAATCGGTGAGATCGGTGGTACTGCTGAAGAAGAAGCTGCTGCTTATATCAAAGACCATGTAACTAAGCCAGTTGTTGGTTATATCGCTGGTGTTACTGCTCCGGAAGGCAAGCGTATGGGTCATGCTGGCGCTATCATCTCTGGTGGTCAAGGTACTGCTGAAGAGAAATTCAAAGCGTTTGAAGATGCTGGTATCGCGTACACACGTGACCCATCTAAACTTGGCGACAAGCTAAAAGAAGTTACTGGTTGGTAAGATAGGCATTAGTCTACAGTTAAACTACTAAATCTACATTGAAATATGATAAAGACACCCTTACAATGGGGTGTCTTTTTTATTTACAAATGACTTAGCTTCAAAATTATACAGTCATATTAAGCTTGGTTTTGATAAAATCTCGGTCGCTCGATTTATGAGTCAAGTATGTATTAATTATTTCAAAAAAGCTATTTATATAGTTAATAAGTTATACATATTATAATTCAAATGTAAATTCTATTTAGAACAGTTTAAGAGCTTTTATAGAAAAGGAAGATAAGAGTTGATATTGTTTTTATGATAATATCATATCTACTTAAATAAAATATAAGGTATATACAGACTGTGAGTAAACTTACTAAGTTAATGAAAAACCCTTCTATCTTTTTTTTGGACTCTTTTCAAAAACGTAAACATCAACTCAGCGATATTTTGAATGTTTCTGAATCTGTACATCATAAGCCAAATAAACTTACAAATAATTTGCCGCCTAAGAAAAGTGTTCCATCAGTAGCTAAGAAAAGTGTTCCATCAGTAGCTAAGAAAAGTGTTCCATCAGTAGCTAAGAAAAGTGTTCCATCAGTAGCTAAGAAAGGCGCCCCTATAGTAGCTAAAAATAAGCCGTTAAGTGAGTTAGTTTCTATAGCTCCTGAATATTCTTTTGAAGATAATATTGAATCTTATATTTATTTGCCATGGATGCGAACCCATGGTGATGCATTAATACAATCTGTTAATAATTCAAAGAACTTTAAAATATATCCTTTAAAAATAGTTAATGAATATAGTGATGATAATAGAAGAAAGATTTCAAGATTATCGCGTGAGAATCCTTCAGAATATCGAAGGATATTATTGAGTCATTTAGCAGTGATCAAGAAAGACATTCAGGGTGTTGTACTTACTTTTGATTGGCATCCAGCAATGAGAATTTTGGCCGATGCTTGTAACGATTTAGGTATCAAAACAATTTTGATACTCCATGAATCTGTCTTTCTATCAGAAGAAAAATATTATATGTATGAGTGGGGAGGTTATGAAGTAAACCTCCCTAAGTGCGACCATGTCATTACTTGGGGACAATTACAAAAAAATATTTTTATAGAAAGAGGATTAGACGAACATAAAATTGAGGTGCTTGGAGCTCCTAAATTTGATATCTATCATGAATACGAAAATTTAATCTCTCGTGATAATTTTTGTATGATTTATGGGCTAAATCCAAAGAAGAAGATTTTTCTATATGCTTTACAACCTATGGATGTTCAAGTTGATCAAAGAATAGCGCTACGTGAACAAAATCAAGCATTATTAGACATTATTGAATATTGCGAAGAAAATGACTCTCAACTTATTATGCGGGAGCCACCTAGTAATATTAAGAACACCATTTTCCAGAAGATAAGAGACAAAGTAGACACTGACGAAAGGTTTATCATTGATAGATCAGGGGCATACTTGTTACCAGTGGCCGAAAACCTACACCATGTAGACTTAGTTTTATCAGTTAACAGTACTTTGATGCTTGAGTCTTTATTGTCTGATACGCCAGTAGTATCGACAAAATATTTCGATTTTATCCAAATATGGGATGGAATGAATATTCCTGTAGCTCATAATAAATCCGAACTGTTCAATCAGATAGATTGGGTGTTTGCAACTGAGACACCACTTAAAAATATAAATTGGTGTTGGGCAGCGGACAATTTATCAGTAGGAAAATTTGATGGTCAGTCATCAACTAGAATTACTAATTACCTAGAGGGCTTAACTAGTGATAAGCATTTAGGAAGTGGTGAAAATATAGTTCCTTTTAGTTCTCATATTAAATATTTGGCTAATTCAAACCCAAGTCTAGTGAATAGTACAGGTATGTATTTACCACAACTTTTAAACTTTTCTGAAATGGTAAAACCCAAGAATGAAATAGAAGCTTCTTTGTGTGATATGGCTATACAATGGGGTATAACGGAGAATAATAATAAAGCGGCCGTTTCGAAACTTATGAAAGTGTTTGGAAAAAAACCTTTCATTATAGAAGATGGTTTTATCAGGTCAGTTGGCATAGGTCTATCTAATGAGCCTGCGCTATCTATTACTTTATGTGGTGATACTACTGCCTATTATGACTCTTATAACGTGTCAAGCTTCGAAGAAATTCTAAATTCTAATAGGGTCTTTACTGACAGTGAGTTGTATCACTCAAAGAAAGCAATTAATTTGATAGTTGAAAATCATATTTCTAAATATAATGACTCTCCCTATTTGCCAGTTTCAATAGGGCGTGACAATGTACAAAAGGTTTTAGTGATTGATCAGCGCTACGGTGATGAGTCAGTAGCTCGTGCCAAAGCCGACGAAAACGATTTCCAGAAAATGCTTATCGACGCTATTACTGATAACCCTAATGCAGATATTATCATCAAAAGGCATCCAGATGCTGTTAAAGGTGGTAAAGGGTCATACTTCATTGACAGCCGTATTGAGTTTACTAGAAATGTAAAAAATGTTTTTCTGATTGACTATGATATTCATCCACATCAATTATTAGAATTGGTGGACAAAGTTTATGTATGTAGCTCTGGTCTTGGATTTGAAGCCCTATTATATGGTAAAGAAGTTATATGTTATGGGGTGCCTTTTTATTCAAACTGGGGGGTCACTACTGACAGAAAAATAGAGTCTAGACGTCAAAAACAAAGAACAGTTGAAGAAGTATTCTATGTTTCATATATTGAATGCAGTAGGTATTATTCACCAGAACTAGAGAGAGTATGCAATATAGAAGATTGTATTAAGTATATTGTTAAACATAGGGGGTTTTGATAGATTTCATAAAATATATCAATATGCTTATATAACTAATCATTAATATCTACTTATTCTTTGCCAAACTTTAATAAAATGTTGGTTTTATAGATATTTTTATTTAGCTTATTGAAAATCTCGCTATAGAACAATCATGAGATCTTAGAATATTATTAATTCGTATGTTTAAGAAACATCGTTGTGAACTATATGTAACCATAAGCTAGTCTTATTATATCCAATATTTTTATTGAAAGAAATTAAGTGTTATTTAAAACTATTTACTACCGCTAGGAGATGAATTTGAGAGTTGCAATTTGTATTTCGGGTCAAATGCGAAATTTTGAAAACAGATTGGATAGTCTTAAGTCCAACCTACTAGATAAATATAATTGTGACATATTTATTCATACATGGAAAGAAAGAGGGGTTACGACTGACCTTAACAGGTTGTTTCCTAACGGTATGCAGGATTATTTTCAAAATGATATTAATAGTAATCCTGATGATTTTATTAGAGAATGGAATCAAGTATTGCCTTACGTAGATTTAAATAGTAATGAAATTACTGAGGTTTATCTTAGACAATTGTATCCAAATGTAAAGTCAGTGGAAATAGAGGAAACTCCAAAGGATTATGAAGAAAAAAAGACATTGTATGGTATTAAATATCCAGAATTTTTATTAAAAGAATTCCCTAGAAGATACCATAATTTAGCTATGTTTTATAAAATAAAATCTTGTAATGATTTAAAGATAAATTATGAACTAGAGAATGATTTTAAATACGATTTTGTTATAAGGATTAGACCAGATATTCATTTGAAAGAAGAGCTAAGTTTTGATTTACATAGAGATAATGTTGGAAATTCAATATTTTGTAAATCAGGAATGAAATCCGAAGATTATATATTTGATCAATTTTTCTTTGGAAATAGCTATTCTATGGATAAGGTATCAACCATATGGGATTGTCTTTCTTGGTATTGGGATGAGAATAATAAAGATTTTGATAGTAGCGAAAAAAGAACAATTGGTTATTTGTTACACCATCATTCTATTAAGAATAGTATAAAAATAAATAATATCGATATTAAAACCACGCTTTTAGAAAAACCAGAAGAAGGCAAAGTTGATTTCTTATCATTTATTCCTATGTTGGAAAAATATATAAAGTTAAATGGTATGAATCATAAGATATCATGTGCTATATCCGCAGCTATTTCACAGCATGCATTTCATCAGTTCAAATTAAAAGGTATTGATGATATGTATAAAGAGCTACAAAAGGTATACATTATAGCAGGATACTATTTCACTAACCCTCCTTATGGATTAGCTTTATACTATTTTGAAAAAAAAGATTTTGAAAAATGTAGTAATTTTTTTGAGGTGGCAGTGTTATTAGAACCTAATAATGAAAAAATTATGAAATCTTATTCAAAATTATTATTCGAACAAAAAAAATATAATGAGCTATTTGTGTTGTTAGAAAGTAAGAATTTATATTCCGAGATATTGTTCTATAGCTGTAGAGCGAAAATGCATGAAAAAGTTGTAGAAATTTACAGTAATGTAAGTGAAGATATTGAATTAACAGATAACCTCAAGTACATGGTGTCTTTATCATTCTACTTTTTTAAAAAATATAATCAGACATTAGATATCTTAAAGGATATTGAAAATGCTAAGAATAAAAATCTATGTTCAAATGTAAATTATAAGATATCTCAAATTTATTTTTATAAAAAATATTTAGAAAAAAGTATAGAACATATAGATATTGCTATCAATAATTCCCGCGATCCTGCAGGATTAATACTATTTAAGTCTAAAATTTTAGGGAAAACAAGCCCATCTTTTGAGTATTTATTGAATAATAAAAAATACTTCTCTAGTAAGATGCATATTTTTTATTACAGGATGTATGAGCTGTCAGGTAATAATATTGAGATGTCTTATTACTACTTAGTAAAAGTACATGAGATTGATCCAGAGTATAGAGATGTTTCAAAAGTAAAAACTGATCTAGACGAAAAACTAAGTTTGTTATATAACAAGTTGGATGCTTAGTGTCTTTATATATTGAAAATATTTTTGCGATTTTTTATTGGGGTTTCGATAAGTTGTATCTCTCTTAAAAGCAATATTATTTATCTCGGTTAATAATTACTTATATAAAGCATTTGCTTCTAAAAAATCTATCAATAAATATTTGTCTTTAATTTTTAATGTGAGTGATTTACATGTTTATCATACCAATGGCTGGATTAAGTTCTAGGTTTTTCAAAGCAGGTTTTACAATACCAAAATATAAACTCCCTATTGGTTATGAAACGATTTTTGAGTGGTCTGTTAGATCTTTTGAGCTCTACTTCAAAACTGATAAATTTGTATTTATCTATCGTGATATTTATGACACTGAGATTTTCATCAAATCGAAAATTAAAGAGCTTGGTATTAAGGATTATGATCTAATTTGTTTAGATAATGAAACTGAAGGTCAGGCAGATACAGTGTATGAAGGTACAAAGCATATAGATACAAATGATCCAATATTTATTTTCAATATCGATTCCAAAATAGAAGGTTTTACCAAGCCTACATGGATAGAAAGCTGTGCTGGTTACATTGAAGTATTTGAAAGCGAGGGTGACCAGTGGTCTTTTGTTTTGCCAGGTGAGAAAAATAACGTAATTCGAACTACTGAAAAAGACAGGATATCGGATTTGTGTAGCGATGGTTTATATTTTTTTGATAAATTATCTACCTTCAAAAATCTATTTCTATACGCCAAAGAAAATAAACTTACTACCAAAGGTGAATATTATGTTGCACCTTTATACAATATTTTAATTGAGCAAGGTGGCATAGTCCGTTATGACTTGATCGATAAAAGAGATATCTTATTCTGTGGTACACCTAATGAATATAACGTAATGGTAAAAAATATTTCGGAGAGCTAAGTACATGAAAAGATTAATTATGGATTTGGATAATACTATTTCAGATACTGATAATGGAGATTATCGTAACTCTCAACCTATACCAGGAATTATTGAGAAACTACGTGACTACAAAGAGCATGGGTTTGAAATTATCATTAGCACTAGCCGAAATATGAGAACTTATAAAGGTAACGTTGGTAAAATAAATGCAATTACACTTCCTATAATACTGGAATGGTTGGAAAAATATGACGTGCCCTATGATGAAATCTATGTAGGTAAACCTTGGTGCGGAACAGAAGGGTTTTATGTGGACGATAAAGCTATTCGACCTCATGAGTTCAAAAATATGTCCTATGAAGAGATAGAGGTTCTATTAGGTATTGAAAAATGATTATTATTAACTCGGCAGCGTATGTAAACTCTGAATTTGTTAATGAAATAGGTTTAATTCCTCCTTGCTTCCTACCACTAGGAAATAAGAAACTGCTCTATCAACAAGTTAAAGCTTTGCGTAGTTTTTTCAAGGGTGAATCTATTTATGTTTCGTTACCACGAAGCTATGTAACATCTGTCGATGAAAATAAACTTATTGAGAGTTTAAATATTCAGATAATTTTTATTCCTGAGACTTTATCTCTAGGTATGGCGCTACTTTACCTATTAAATACTATTATTTTCGATGATGAAACAGTGCGTTTATTACATGGCGATACCTTATTATTAGATTTCCCAAGTGAAAATAATGTTGTTGCTCTTTCTACATCAGATGAGAACTACAAATGGGAGAGGCAAGATAGTATTTCTGGAGTACGAAATATATGGTGTGGGTATTTTTCTTTTTCTTCAGTTCATTATTTTATTCAATCGCTTGCCTTAACGGAAGGCGACTTTGTCAAAGCTGTAAGACTGTATGATGAAAACTGTAAACTAGCCTTTTCTAAAGTTGATATATGGTTGGATTTTGGACATATCAATACTTATTTTAAATCCAGAGCTATGATTACAACTCAACGAGTCTTTAACTCATTAAAAATTGAAAATGGAATTGTCTGGAAATCGGGGCTACCAATTGTTAAAATTCAAGCAGAAATTGAGTGGTTTAAAAAAATCCCTTCTAAAATGAAAAGATATACTCCACATCTATTGGATACAGGATTAACTAAACAAAACATACCTTACTATGAGTTAGAGTATTTGCCTTGTTTGCCTTTAAATGAGCTTTTTGTAAATGGAAGGAATCCAATTGGTTTTTGGAATAAGGTTTTGAAAGAAATTTCTAATTTTATGTCTGAAGCAAGAGGGTTTTATCCTGAAAATGATAAAGAGTTGCTGAGAAAAGTTAATACCGATGCTGTAAATTTATATGAGAAAAAGACCAATGCTCGTCTAAATGACTATAATAAAACTTTAAAATTAAAATTAGATGCTCCCATGAAATACGACGGGATAGAAACCCCTAGTATTAATAATATCGTTACTGATTGTATTGAAAAATCTATTAAGCAAAAAGTTTTTCCCGCAGTTCTACATGGTGATCTATGTCTTAGTAATATTCTTTTTGATTCGCGTTCTGATACTATCAAAGTTATTGATCCAAGAGGAATAAACTTTTTAGAAGAACTAACTATATATGGAGACCAAAAGTATGATTTGGCAAAACTATGTCATTCTTTTGTAGGGTTATACGATTTTATTATTTCTGATCAGTTCTCTGTTTATTTTTCGGCAGAATTAGGTTATCAAATAGCTTTCAATAACGATCAGCGTATTCAGAACCTTCAGAAAGCTTTTCTAGAAAAAGAATTTTTGCCAGGATATGCAACAGCTGAAATTATTCCTTTAACTATTTTATTATTCATATCTATGGTTCCTCTTCATTCAGATAAACCAGAACGCCAAAGAGCAATGGTGATAAATAGTGTGCGATTATATAAAGAATACGTTCTATAGTTTAATTTATTGTTTGCTAAGTCTTATATCGCACTAGTATTTTACTAAAATCGAATGGTTTTGAATAGATAAGGATATAATATGTTGTATAGTTTTACTCAAAAATCAGCAAAATCTATTAGCTTAAATATAGATTTGTTAAAATTAAGAGGCGAACTAACATGTTCTTCTTCCATATCTTTTCAAGATTGTACAATTTCTGGGAGCTGCACAGTCGGTGCATTTACACACTTTGGTAAAGATTGAGAAATAAGGAGTGTAAAAATTGGTAATTATTGCTCCATTTCTGCAGAAGTTATTATTAATCCTTTTCAGCATCCTATTAATTTGCTAAGCACATCTGGTTTTGCTTTTGGTGATAATGGAGGACTGGGAGGATTCGATGAGTTTAAAAAAATAAAGTCGAAAACAAGACATAATAAGCAAGGCCATGTCAAAATTGGTAGTGACGTTTGGATTGGTAGACGAGTGATTATCATGTCAGGTGTTTCCATTGGCAATGGAGTAATAATAGCCGCCAATTCAGTTGTTACTAAAGATATACCTCCTTACAGTATATATGGTGGCGTACCTGCAAATTTAATAAAAATGAGATTTACTCCTGATCTGATACATCTACTATCTCGAAGTGATTGGTTTGATTATGTTCTAGACAGTAATATCTTGGAAAGTATTAATTATGGAAATATAGTGGAATCTATTGAAACTATAAGTCTAAAAAAACATAAGCTTCAAAAAATAAGTAATAATATTTTTTTAAGTAGAAAAGAAGCTAAGTTAGTCGTTAGTAATAATCTTTGTAATTTGAGTAAAGAATATGAATGATAAGTATTTTGTAGTTTTAGAAAATGTCGTCGATATAGAGATAGAGTCTTTGGTTGAACTCAAAAAGTCTGTGGGAGATAGTTTTACCAAAGCTTGTGAAGTGATTCTTAACTGTCAAGGACGCTTAATTATAACCGGTATGGGAAAGTCAGGTTTAGTAGGTCGTAAGATAGCAGCAACGATGGCCTCGACTGGTACCCCGGCATTTTTTGTGCATCCTGGCGAAGCAGGCCATGGCGACCTCGGAATGATCGTAAAGGGTGATGTTGTCTTGGCTATTTCTAATTCAGGTAACAGCGATGAAATCAATATTTTATTACCTGTGATTAAAAGATTAAACTTACCTTTGATAAGTATTACTAAGAATTTATCTGGTAGATTAGCACAAGAAGCAGATATTGCTTTGACGCTTGGTGACTTTGAAGAAGCTTGTCCGATGGGATTAGCGCCTACCTCTAGCACCACAGCGACGATGGTATTGGGCGATGCCCTCGCTATCGCTTTATTAAAGGCACGCGGCTTTAAGTCCGAAGACTTTGCTTTATCTCATCCTGCTGGTTCCCTTGGCAAAAATCTATTGACGCATGTTGGTGATCTAATGAAGTCTGGTGATGAAATACCGTTAGTATCAGGAAACACCAGTATTTTAGACGCGTTATTTGAAATTACAGAAAAAAGACTGGGTATGACAGTTGTAGTCAGTGAAGAGGGGGATTATGGTTTATTGACAGATGGCGATATACGTCGATTGCTCACAATAAACCAAGATATGAATCAGCCTATCGCTAGCGTTATGAAAACCGCGCCTATAACCACGTCAAGGGATACACTAGCCGCAGAAGCATTAAATATTATGCGCCAAAAGAAAGTGAACCAGCTTATAGTTTTAGAAAACCGAAAGCTAGTTGGGGTTCTTGCCTTGCGTGATCTGGTACAAGCTGGTATCAACTAAATATAATATATTGATTTTAATTCATAAGGAAAATTGATGAAAATTACGGAAAATATAACGGTTGGCAATGATCAACCTTTTGTACTGTTTGGCGGCATTAACGTCATAGAGTCTCGAGATCTTGCTTTAAAGGCATGCGAGGCATACGTAGAAATCACGCAAAAGCTTGGTATACCCTATGTATTTAAAGCCAGCTTCGATAAAGCCAATAGATCTTCAATCCATTCTTTCCGTGGGCCGGGATTAGATGAGGGTTTAAAGATTTTACAAGAAGTGAAAGAAACTTTTGGTGTACCCATCATCTCAGACGTACATGAAATAGATCAGTGTCAGCCAGCTGCTGAAGTCATTGATATTTTACAACTGCCTGCATTTTTAGCGCGTCAAACTGATTTGGTTAAGGCATTAGCAGAGACTGGTCGTCCAATTAATATTAAGAAACCACAGTTTCTTAGCCCAGAGCAGATGAAAAATATTATTAATAAATTTCATGAAATGGGCAGTGATAAACTCATGCTTTGTGAACGTGGTAGCTGTTTTGGTTATGATAACCTAGTCGTTGATATGCTGGGATTAGGCGTAATGAAGCGCATTAGTAATAATGCCCCTATTATCTTTGACGTGACGCATGCATTACAAACCAGAAGCTCAGGCAGTGATGCGTCAGGAGGCCGTAGAGACCAAATTATAGAATTGGCTCGTTCCGGTATGGCTGCTGGACTTGCAGGACTGTTCTTAGAGGCGCACCCAAATCCTAATGAAGCTAAATGTGACGGACCAAGTGCGTTGCCGCTAGATAAGCTAGAGCCGTTCTTACAACAGATGAAGCAGGTCGATGATTTAATCAAGTCATTACCAAGCATTGATATTCAGTAAAACATATTTAAAGGTGTATTAGATGGACTCTGTTGCAATTATTATCCCTGCACGCTATGCGTCTTCGCGATTTCCCGGTAAGCCACTTGCTGATATTTTGGGTAAACCGATGATTCAGCATGTATATGAGAAAGCTCAATCAGTCAAAAATGTTGAAGTGATAGTAGCAACAGATGACGAGAGGATATTCGAGACAGTTGCAAATTTTGGCGGTAAAGGGGTGTTGACTGGTTCAACTCATATTTCAGGTACCGATAGACTCGTGGAAGTGATGAGTAAGGTGGATGCTGATTTATATATCAATTTACAAGGTGATGAACCCTTAGTACGTTCTGATGATATTGAAATGTTGATTAACGCCATGCGTAGCGATGAGTCCATTGAAGTTGGAACACTTTATCACTCTATCCATGAACGCCAAGCTCAAGATCCCAATACCGTTAAAGTGGTTACATCACATAGCGGCCGTGCGTGCTACTTTAGTCGCTCTCCAATACCTTTTATTCGAAACAACGATGTACAAACTAACTATAAGCAGCACGTTGGTGTATATGCCTATCGCAAGTCTGTCTTAGAACGATATGCGCAATTACCTGAATCTAATGTCGAGTCAGCAGAGCAATTAGAACAATTAAGATTATTAGATAGCGATATAGATATTTATGCGTTTGAAGTAATGAAGACAGGGCCTGGTGTAGATACTCCTGAAGACCTTCAAAAAGTAATCGCTATTCTTCAAGGTAAACAGTCCGAGAGTGAAAAGTCTTTACTCTCCAATATCGATCTTGTTATTACTGATATTGATGGCGTATTAACAGATGGTGGAATCTACTATGACGAACATGGTGAATGTATGAAGCGCTTTCATGTACGTGATGGTTTAGGTATCAAGCTGTTACAACAGGCAGGTATTCAAGTAGCTGTACTATCAGGTAAAGACTCTAAACCCTTGCGCAAAAGAATTTCTGATTTGGGCATTGATATTTTTATGCTAGGTATCAAAAATAAAGAAGTAGCCTGTAAGGAAATTATTAAGCAGGCAGGCACTACCAAAGTGAATACTGTGTATATCGGAGATGACACCATTGATTTACCAGCTTTTATTAGTTGTGGTGTTGCAGTGGCTGTCGCTGATGCTCCTGAATACGTCAAAGCTAAATGTGATTTAGTGCTGGAGACCAAGGGTGGTTTTGGCGCTTTACGTGAAATAGCTGATAAAATCTTGATTGAGCAGGGTTACTCTAAGTTGATAGAAGATTCTACTACATTCTTGAAAATTCATGCCAATGTAACACAATGATTTTGTTTGCTATATAGGTAGCATAATAGAAAGTACTGATGTCTAGTAGCTTCTGTTTTACAAAGGTTTTCATAAAAAGGTCGCCCTAATACGGTGACCTTTTTGTCTCTAAGTAATGCCTCAAATCCACCTAACGATGTGATTGTATAAACATGATCGATGGTTTCCAATGCATCAACCAAATGAATAGATTGAGTGAGGACAAGGCAATCTAGCTCGATGAGTGTACTAACGATGTTAGGGTTATCTAACGTCATCGGATGTGGTTTAACGATTATTTGAGCGTTAGGATTCTCTTTAATCGCTTTCTTCACTACATCAAGTAAAGTAATACCCTCACCGCTACCGTATTTCAGTGAGTCATCATGTGGTACTTGACCTAATACCAGAATACGTTCTTTATTCTTAGTACCATATATTGGTGCGACATCGACATAAGGTTGATGATTATATTTGCTCACTCTATGAGATACATAATAATCAAGCATCTCTTGTGCTAGCACCTCATCATAGTTATCCTGCTCAAAGTCAAAATTTGCAATGAGGTCTGTCAGATCGTTTGGTCGCGTTGTGTCAAAGTATGGCGCTTGGCTATCCATTACAATAGATAATGGTGGCGCGCTACTATCATCATCAGGACCTGAACGGATAAAACCATCTTCTAGGAAAAAAACGTCTACACCTTGCTCGCGGACATACTCAATAAAGTATTGAGGCGCTTTATAGCCCCAAATATAGATGACAGGATTTACCTTTTGGATAAAAGGTTTGAGCCAAAGATCAAAATATTGCTTATCAAAGTGTCGTTGTATTTGTACATGTGCCGACTCAAACACCCATTCGTTGACGATATTTTTCCATGGCAGCATACCAACCACTAGCGCCAAACGCTGGTTAGGGTAGCGATAGTGTTTATAGTAACCTGACAATAGTGGCTTGAAGTAGTTATTGAATTTCATGACGTGGTCGATGGCTTGGGTTGGTAGCGGAAGATTGGATATATATTATTAATATATTTACGTTGGCAATGTATTATAGTTCCCAGTATAGTTGCATTTATGAGCAAAGACGAATAACTAATTCATAAAGTAATGGATCGATGTTATGAAAAATAAAATATTAGTTACTGGCGGTGCTGGATATATCGGTTCGCATACTTGTATAGCATTGCATGAAGCAGGTTATGAAGTTGTGGTATACGATAACTTATCTAATAGTAGCCGTGAGGCGATTAACCGTGTCTCTACTCTCATTGGACAGACAATTGAGTTTATCGAAGGGGATGTTCGAGATGCTGAGTTACTCAGAAAAGTTTTTGCTTCGCATGAATTTTTTGGCGTGATTCACTTTGCTGGGTTAAAAGCAGTTGGAGAGTCAGTAGCAAAGCCATTGCTGTATTATAATAACAATGCTGGCGGCACCATAACCTTATTAGAAGTTATGGCAGAATATAGCGTTAAGAATTTAGTTTTTTCATCATCTGCCACTGTCTATGGTGACCCTGAAATTCTGCCTATCGATGAGAAATCAAAGCGCGCTTGTACCAACCCTTATGGTCAGAGCAAGCTGACAGTTGAACATATCTTGGAAGATTTAACTGTATCCGATGACAGTTGGAGCCTGATTGCTCTCAGATATTTTAATCCAGTAGGCGCGCATCCATCAGGACAAATTGGAGAAGACCCCAATGATATTCCTAATAACTTGATGCCTTATATTTCTCAAGTGGCTATCGGTAAACTCAATAAGCTCAGCATCTTTGGTAATGACTATCCTACTATCGATGGAACAGGTGTCCGTGACTTTATTCATGTTACTGATTTGGCGCAAGGTCATGTGGCTGCACTAAATTATCTAGATAAACAAACCAGACCAAGTGAAGATGGTACGGCGCAAAACTCAGTAGGCTTTTTACCTATTAATTTAGGAACTGGCAAAGGTACGTCTGTATTAGAATTAGTATCTGTATTTTCTGAGGTATCTGGACAGACTATTCCTTATCAGTTTACAGATCGCCGTGTGGGTGATATTGCGAGTTGCTACGCCAGTGCCGATAAAGCAAAAAACCTGTTGGAGTGGCAAGCTGAATTATCGATTGCTGATATGTGTCGAGATACATGGCATTGGCAGAGCATGAACCCGAATGGATACAATTTGTCTTGATACTTGTTAAACTATCTTTATTTATCTACTGCCTCATTTTCACTTAACTTTTGAAACAGTCTTATTTATATGAAAAAAATTACTCACGCTGTTATTCCTGTCGCAGGCTTTGGTACTCGTATGTTGCCATTGTCGAAGTCTGTACCAAAAGAGTTGTTACCGCTTGGCAATCGTCCTGCTATTCACTACGTGGTTGAAGAGGCTATCGCTGCGGGTATTAAGCATATTGTCTTAGTCGGTCATGCGCAAAAGAGCGCGATAGAAAACTACTTTGATATCAATGCGGAATTGGATAATCAATTACGTCATAAAGGTAAAGACGAGCTGGCTGATAGCTTAAATTGGTTGCCAGAAGATGTGACGGTATCGATGATACGTCAAGGTAAAGCGTTAGGTTTGGGACATGCGGTACTGGCAGCGCGACCAATCATCGGTGAGCATGACTTTGCCGTATTGTTACCTGATGTCGTGCTTGATCCATTTACCACTGATATGTCAGCTGATAATTTGGCCTTTATGTTAGATGCCTTTGCTACAGATGGTCACTCACAGATATTGGTCGATCAAGTAGCGGATGAAGACGTACATAAGTATGGTATCGCTCAACTAGATGAAAAGCTCAGCAATACTAATGACATTGATGAAGAAGTAAATACTAATGCTAGCTTTAAAGTGGCTGGTTTTGTAGAAAAACCTAATCTAGATGATGCCCCCTCAAATCTGGCCGTCGTAGGGCGCTATGTATTTAGCAACCATATCTTTGATTACTTAGCCAATACTAAAGCATCTGTCGGTGGTGAGATTCAGCTGACAGATGCGATTGATGCGCTCATTAGTGAATATGGTGTCCATGTCACGACCATGCGTGGTGATAGCTACGATGCAGGCGATATGCGCTCGTATATGCAGGCGTTCATCTACTTTGCCGAGCAGCAATTAGCAGATGATGAATAGCTGATGGAAGAGATAAAGGGCGATAAGGCATATAGCAGTGCTCGACATTCTAAATACTGGCAGCAACTACAGACGCTTGCAAAGCATCCATGGTCGCTTGCACAGCTATTCTCGCAAGATGATAAGCGTGCCAAGCATTTTAGCGCGCAGGCTGGTGCGCTGTATATGGATTTTAGTAAGCAGCGTATTGATCAGACAGTATTGTCTAACTTGCTAAGTTTGGCCGATAGTTGTGAGCTGGATACTCGTATTGATTCATTACTGCAAGGGGCGATGGTAAATACCAGCGAGCAGCGTGCTGCGTTGCATACAGCGCTACGTTTGCCAGCGACAGCGACATTACAAGTCGATGGACAAAATATTGTCGCTGATGTACATCATAGTTTGGCACAAGTAGCGCGCCTATCTGAGCGCGTGCGCAATGGTACATGGCGCGGGTTTTCGGGCAAGGCAATTACAGATGTTGTCAATATCGGGGTTGGTGGTTCTGATCTTGGCCCACTCATGGCGACTACAGCGCTTGATGAATGGGCAGATACCAGTATTGAGGTGCATTTTGTCTCCAATATGGACGGTACGCAGCTTGACAATCTACTCAAGCATTTAAACCCTGAGACCACACTATTTATTATTTCTTCCAAATCCTTTGGTACGGTTGACACTTTATCGAATGCTAAGACAGCATTATCTTGGCTACTTGCGACGGCAAAACTCCGTGCAGGCACAGAAGATAGTGTATTGCGTCGACACTTTATCGGCATCTCAGCCAATAGTGAAAAAATGAGGGCTTGGGGAATTCATCCTGAGCATCAGTTGCAACTTTGGGAGTGGGTTGGCGGTCGCTTTTCTTTATGGTCGGCGATTGGCCTTGCCATTGCTATTCGTATCGGTATGAATGGCTTTAAGGCATTATTAAGTGGCGCTCATAGTATGGATGAGCATTTTGCACAAGCTGACTTTGCCGACAATTTACCCGTACTGTTAGGCTTGCTAGCTGTTTGGAACAGTACTTTTTTACAAGTAAATGCGCATACCGTATTGCCTTATGATGGTAGGCTAGGCTATCTACCCAGCTATCTTACCCAGCTAGAGATGGAGAGTAATGGTAAGTCTGTTACTCGGAACGGGGATCATATTGACTATGATACGTGTCCAATTCTATGGGGTGAAATTGGCTCAAATGCACAGCATGCATTCTATCAGCTGCTGCATCAAGGCACGCAGCAGGTCTCCTGTGACTTTATCGCTTGCGTACGTCGCTACGGTGATGAGGCGCGAAACTCATCATTGCAACAACAGCACGAATTGTCTTTAGCGAATTGTCTGGCGCAAAGTCGAGTATTGGCATTTGGCAATGCGGCTGTAACAGATCTGGCCGATCCAAAGACAGTATCTTATGCGGATAAATATAAGTACTACCATGGGAATCAACCGTCAACCACATTACTGATTGATGAGCTGACGCCGCATAGCTTAGGCGCATTGATAGCGCTTTACGAGCATAAGGTCTATGTCATGGCCAGCATTTGGGATATCAATCCGTTTGATCAATGGGGCGTCGAGATGGGCAAGCAAATGGCAGACTCCGTACACCATGCTATGCAGCACATGCAAAAAGATGCTCAAGGTCTATTCGATACGTCTACTGACCAATTATTACAGCGTATTAAGCAGCTGTCTTAGTAGTATTGATACGTCAATAATATAGGAAAGCACGCTCATGGAGACGGCTTTAGATGGTAGCCATATGAATAAATACAATAATGAATCTGAACCAAACCAATTAACTGACTCTACAGTTTGTGTGCTTATTGGTCACAGTATAGAGGCGATTACCAGTGCAGTGGTGCTGGCAAGTCTTGGTCAGTGTGTGCATCTTTATGCAGACAAGGCGCTACTGACGCAGCAGATACAACAGTATAGTTTTGAGCATCATCTGCAAGCGCTATGGCAAATGTATGAGCAGCAGCAGGTTATTATTAGTAAAGCCCTACCAGCTAGTGCCGATATGCTAATAAAAGGTTATGAAGCAGTAGGCCATGACAAAACTGATGTTCAAAGTACGGTGACGCTTTATTGGTTGTTTTTAGACAGTGTCAAGCTAGCATGGACAGAAGACAGTTGGATTACCGCATTTAATCAAAGTCATCAGCAGGCGCTACCTGTGATTATGAGCGGCATTGAGCAATTAGGCCATGTAGCCGGTTTGGCTCAGCGTTTACAGCGTGCTTGGGTGTATTACGTGCCATTTGTATTCTTACAGGACGGCGATGCGTATAGCTCGATGTTGAACCCTTCATTATGGCTACTGGGTGAAAAGACAGTGAGTAGCAGCCAGCACTTGAATGTGTTGAAGCCTTTAATGCAGCACGCACGCGCTACTCATCATGCTGATATCGCAACGATAGAGTTTGCCCGTAGTAGCATCATGGCGATGCTAGCGACTAGAGTGAGCTTTATGAATGAGATGTCACGTTTGGCTGATAGTCAAAATGTAGATATCAGTCAAGTCAGTCGTATCATGGGATTGGATGAGCGGGTAGGCAGCAGTTATCTAAAAGCAGGGTGGGGATTCGGTGGTAATACTTTGCCTACCGAGCTGGCTAAATTGCAACAATCAAGCCGCACACACAGTTTGGATATGCCTTTATTACAATCTATTGTACATATCAATGAAGACCAAAAAGAGCTGATATTCCGTAAATTTTGGCAATATTTTGATGGTTTTATTGATAATAAAACAGTCATGATTTGGGGCGGTAGTTATAAATCAGGTTCAGGACGTACTGCTAGCTCAGCTATCCATCCGTTATTAGCATTACTGTGGTCTTATAATATTCGCACACTGGTTTATAGTGATAAGGCACAGCACGAGCTTGCTGAGCTTTATCAACAACAGTCATTGCTTGAGCTGATTGCTAGTCCTTATCATCAGCTTTGCGATACCAATGCTATTTTCATCATTAGTTGGTCACCACGAGATCAATTAGATATCGCCAAAATCAATCAGCAAGCCATGCCAGTATTTGATGCGCAAAATGCCCTGACACGCTCACAAATTAATAGCTTAGTAGGTGACTATATGGGTATTGGTCGAACTAAATAGTTTGGTTTAAGGTTTTCTGTGTATAGAAAAAAGGCT
This sequence comes from Psychrobacter sp. APC 3279, assembly GCF_030407795.1. Taxonomy (NCBI): domain Bacteria; kingdom Pseudomonadati; phylum Pseudomonadota; class Gammaproteobacteria; order Moraxellales; family Moraxellaceae; genus Psychrobacter; species Psychrobacter sp. APC 3279. The sequence goes on from NZ_JASDCR010000009.1 coordinate 134,827, forward strand.
CGCTAACACTCATTAGCGAGCCTTTTTAGACTGACAATCAGAATTGTTTCTACTGGATTAATAACTTTATGCTGGTACGGCACCTTGCGTTGCTAGCCACTGCTCTATCTCTTGAATTTTAGCAGCCAGTAACGGTTGGTCGCCGCGACTTTCGATATTCAATCTGATAAGTGGCTCGGTATTCGAGGCACGTAGATTGAAGCGCCAGTCACCGAAATTCAGACTTAAACCATCGAGTGTTGATTTAATTGGTTGCTCGTTGCTGAATTTGGCTTCAATCGCGCTAATAATTGTTGGTGCATCATGAGTTGTGAGACGAAAGTTTAATTCGCCTGAGCTAGGATAGGCAGCAATATAGCCTGTGACCAATTCGGATAGTGTTTTACCAGTGATAGACAACAGTTCAATGGTCAATAACCATGGAACCATACCACTATCGCAATAGAAGAAGTCGCGGAAATAGTGATGGGCAGACATTTCACCACCGTACACAGCACCTGAGTCCCGCATGACTTGCTTGATAAATGAGTGTCCAGATTTACTAATGACAGCCTTACCGTTATGTTCCTCTATCACTGCTTCGGTGTTATAAATTACTCGTGGATCATAGACGATTGACTCGCTTGGGTATTTATTTAAAAATGCTTGAGCGAGCATACCGACGATGTAGCTACCATCGATAAACTCACCACGTTCATCAAATAAGAAGCAGCGATCAAAGTCACCATCAAAGGCAATGCCAAGATCCGCGTTATTTTCCAAAACGGCTTGCTGGGTAGCCACTCTATTGGCTTCAATCATTGGATTGGGGATGCCATTAGGGAAGCTACCATCTGGTGTATGATGCAATTTAATCACTTCAATCGGTGCATCTGCTTGTGCTAATTTATCGATTAATAAATCGACCACAGGACCTGCGCTACCATTGCCTGAGTTAACGACCAGTTTGAGTGGTTTTAGTTTATCAGTATCGATAAAAGTCATGACATGATCGATATACGCGCTTTTATCCGTCAATAACTGCAATTTGCCTGATTGATTATCCGTAGTGAACTGCCCAGATTCTGCCAGTGCTTGAATCTCTGCCAAACCATCATCAGCGCTGATTGGTTTTGAATGTTCTTTAACCAGTTTTAGGCCATTATAATTGATAGGGTTGTGACTAGCAGTTACCTCAATACCACCTAACGCCTGATAGTGACTGGTGGCAAAATATACTTCTTCAGTACCACTCATACCCAAGTCAATCACATCAACGCCTGCATCCATCATACCTGTGATAGCTGCTTGCTTTAACTGCTCACTAGAGTGGCGAATATCACTACCAATAACGATAGCAGGTTTTAAAGTTGCTACATCATCGGCTTGGGTTTGAGCTGCTGCCTGATAACGCTGATATAAAATCTGTGCGAACGCGCGCCCGATACGGTAGGCAATATTTTCATCGAGATTGACCCCAAGCTCACCGCGAATGTCATAGGCTTTAAATGAACTGATAGTAATAGGGTCGAATTTCGCGGCTGGTTGATAGTTGGTGGTCGCAGAAGTGGACATAATGATAAAGTTCCTCGCGCATGAGCAGTGGTAAAATGAAGTCGTCAGTAGCACAATTATAAGCCAAGCTGTGTTCAATGATACACTAACTATTAGACGTATCAGCAAACAACACATAAAAGGATAAGAGCCGCCCTTATGAATATTTCAGACAATAAAGTTACCGTGCCTGTACCAGTACAAGGAACACCAGAAGCCACTGGCCAGCTTGATGATTTGTTAGCGTTGATGGCACGACTAAGGACAGACTGTCCGTGGGACAAAAAGCAAACCAACCATAGCCTTATTCCGTATGCCATCGAAGAGGCTTACGAGCTAGGTGAAGCGGTACAAAGCGAAGATGATGAAGACATCAAAGGTGAGCTTGGTGATGTGCTGCTGCAAGTGGTGTTTCATTGTCAGATGTATGCGGAGCAAGGGCGCTTCGATATGAGTGATGTTATCAGCACTTTGCAAGAGAAGCTGGTTCGTCGTCATCCACATGTGTTTGAAGCCGAAACGCTCAAAGACGATGCGGCAGTAAAAGTACGCTGGGATGAGATTAAGCTCGAGGAGCAGCAGGCACGCGAAGCACGTGGTAAATCAAAACGTCGCTTAGATCAAGTTAAAGCAGGTAGCGCATTGATGCAGGCGCAGGATGTACAAAAGCAAGCGTCAAAGTTGGGTTTTGATTGGGAAGGTATTGCAGGTGCCGTAGATAAGTTAGACGAAGAGATTGCTGAGCTAAAACATGAGCTAACAGATAAGTCTACAGCCGAGGTTAAAGCCAATATCAGCGAGGTCGAAAAAGAATTAGGCGACTGTATGTTTGCACTGGTCAATGTCGCACGCAAATTAAATTTGGATGCAGAGGCGGCTACCTTAACCTGCGTGCACAAGTTTAAATCTCGCTTTGGTTACATTGAAACGCAATTGGCTGCTGCTGGCAAGCAGTTAGAGGACAGCGATATAACAGAAATGGATGCACTGTGGGAAGCGGCGAAACAGCATGAACGCTCATCGTAAATTTTCACTTGTCAGCTTACTGACGACCACAGTTTTTAGTCTCCTATTGTCTGTGGTCGCACTCAATAACGCCAATGCAGATCCTTGTTTTGACGACCCTAAACGTGCCTATGAGTATTTAATCGCAAAAGAAAAAGCTATTACACAAGCGCGTGAACAGAAAGTCATTAATATCAATCGAGCCAATGAAGGCGAGCTAGTTTCGTTAGATGGTATCGGCAGCAGTAAAGCGCAGGCGATAATTTTATATCGTGACATGTTTGGCGGTTTTAAGACAGTGGATGAGTTAGCCAAAGTGAAAGGTATCGGTGCAAAAACAGTCGAGAAAAACCAAAGACGTTTAAGCGTGCGCGATTAATGATGGTGTTTTGCATTAATTAACCCTAATATTGACAAAATAGCATGTAAGTAAATGTCATAACACCCCCAGTAGGTCCAAAATTTGTTAAACTAGCGGGTACATCCGCCTGATAAACGCTGTGTTATTCAGGGGTAGTTAAAGAATACCGGCGAGGAGTAGATGCATGGCCGAGCGTGCCGCCAAGCAGTTAGAACTGAACAAATCTGAATTACCCAATTCCATTACTGAAGTGATTGCCACATTGACCCGTGCTGGGTTTGATGCGTATATCGTCGGTGGTGGGGTGCGCGATACTTTATTAGGTCTGCGCCCGAAAGACTTTGACGCTGTCACCGATGCCAAGCCACATGAGATTAAAGATGTCTTTGGTAAGCGCTGCCGCATTATCGGTCGCCGCTTCCAGTTAGCGCATGTATATTCAGGTCGTGAGCTGATCGAAGTTGCTACTTTCCGTGGGCCACCAACCAGTGATGCCAATACCAATCAAGATGGTATGATTTTGCGCGACAATGTTTGGGGCGATATCCAACAAGATTTCTCCCGTCGCGATTTCTCTATTAATGCGCTTTATTATCAACCGCTCAAAGGCATCGTTCATGATTTCTGCGGCGCGCTTGATGATATTGACAACAGAATCATTCGTCTATTGGGCAATGCGCCAGTACGTATCGAAGAAGATCCTGTGCGCTTGCTCCGTGCCTTACGTTTCAAAGCCAAGTTAGGTTTTGAATTTGATGAAGCGTTGTCCGAGCAGTTCAATGACGGGAACTGGGCGCTGCTTGAGCAAATATCACCGCATCGTCTCTATGATGAAACGCAAAAGATGTTTACTGGTGGCTATCTAGTACCCCTGTTGCCATTATTGTTTGAATCAGGTGCGATTGATAGTCTCATTATCTATCCACCGTCTGAGCCAAGTGCTTTAGTCAATCAGGTAGCTATCAATACCGATAAGCGTATTGCAGCGGGCAAGAGTATCAACCCTGCGTTCTTCTATGCTGCCTTACTGTGGGAAAATTACCTACATCAATTAGCAAAAGCTAAGAAACGTAATATGCCGTTTGCCGAAGCGCAAATGCATGCGGCTGGCAAAGTCATCGACCGTCAGCGTATCAAAACCGCTATTCCGAAATTTGCTGAGCAATTCATTCGAGATATCTGGATATTGCAGCCAAAACTTGCAGCCCCACGTAGCAAACAGATCTTTCAGCTATCAGAGCATCCGCGTTTCCGTGCGGGCTTTGACTTTTTGTTATTGCGTGAGCAATGTGGCGATGCTGAGCATCCGCTATCAGAGTCAACCAACGATATGGGTGACTGGTGGCAGACGTATCAAACCTTATCTGAACAAGAGCAGCAGCAAGCAATTGATGAATTTGACGAAAATATTCGCCGAGGTGCTTATAAAAAAGGGCAACGTGGTCGCGGACGTAATCGTCAAGAATCAAAAACACAGACTACTGATAACGCAGCACCTAATCAGAACAGTACAAAGCAAAATAAAGCCGATGACCGTGCTGAAAAAGGTAGAAATGATCAAACAATGGTAAATGATTCGTCAAATATTCCAGCCCGTCGTCGCCGCGCTGCCAGTCAGTCTAAAGCTGGCCGCAATGACAGTAGCAGACACAACGTGCAGCAAGTAGAGCAAGACAATAATGAGCTTGCTCAGCTACAGCAGTTGTCTCTTGCTAATAACAAACAATCGGCAAGTCAACAGGCAAAGCCTAAGCCATTATTTGTTATAGAGCACGAGAATGTTGTGCCGCCATTGCAGAAGCAACTGTCAGCTGATGATACGTTGAAGCACAGCAAAGCACCTGTAAGAAAGCCACCATCAACCAATCAAGATGCACCAAAGCAAGCGGTTAAGTCTGAACGCTCAAATAATGTTCAGCCGTCTAATACTGACCAGCCAGAAGCTCAGGCATCAGCTAGACCAACTCGCTCGATCGCAAGATCACCTGCGTTAGTCAGTATGAATAACGAGCCGATCCCGCATAAGCGTCGCCGTCGTCAACCTACTGTAGATAGTGCGAGCAATATCGAAGTACAAGGCAATAGCGATGTGAAGGGTAGTAATAGCAAAGCACAGCCAGCAGCGAAGTATGTGAAAAAAGCGCCTAAACCTGCAGTTGAATCGACTAATAAAAGCGATACTAAAAGTGTAAAGGAAGTAGGTAGCAAGGCAGTAGATAGCAAAGACGCTACAAAAACTGCTGCGCCTGCGAGAGCCAAGAGATCGGTGAAAGCAACTACTGCAAAGGCTGCTAAAGCGAAGCAAGATACGAATGATCAGATGCCTGCTGTGAAAGTCACTGATAACAAAGGCCCTGTACCGTCGAAGCGCCGCCGCCGTCAGCCTAGTACTGAAAGCGCATAATATGGATAACAGTACAGATAATAGTAACTGGGTTACCTGTTATGTGGGCTTGGGTAGCAACCTCGCTAATGAGCTGGGTTCACCTACCGATCATTTGCAGCAGGCGCTTGCAATGATGCAAGCACATGAGCAGGTACGTGAGGTAAGTGTCTCTTCTTTTTACGCTTCAGCACCGATGGGTCCGCAAGATCAGCCGGATTTTGTTAATGCAGTAGCTGGTTTTGAGACGACACTTACCCCTTATGAGCTTCTTACTTTTTGTCAGCAGTTAGAGGGCATGGCCAAGCGGGCACGTTTACGCCGTTGGGGTGAACGTAGTCTGGACGTTGATATTTTGCTATACGGCGAGACACAGATTACTGATCCAACACTGACGATACCGCACGCTGGCTTAAGTGAGCGCAATTTTGTCTTAATACCACTGCGAGAGTTGGCGCCAAATTTAACCATCGCAGGTAAGTTGATAAGTGACTATTCCCAAAGTCGCGATTGGACAGGTTTAACATTACTATCAAGCGATTGATTATAAGTAACTGATACTAAGGTGATAGATGATTGGGAGATTGGTCTAAGACATCTCGATCACAGCTAGAATAGTAGCAATATTGATAATCAAAGGCATTGCAGATTAATTGAGGGTCATATGACGACATTATCTACTCTAAATAAGTTTAAAAAAGACGGTACCAAGTTCACTTGCTTGACCTGTTATGACTCGATGTTTGCACGAATGATGGAAAAAGCCGAAATTGATACGATTTTAATTGGGGATAGCTTGGGCATGGTTGTACAAGGCCATGACTCAACATTACCTGTAACAGTTAAAGATATGGCTTATCATACTGCCAATATTGCCCGTAGTAATAAACACGCATTGATATTGGCTGACCTGCCGTTTATGAGTTATGTGACACTGCCAGAAGCCGTCGCTAATAGCCGCACATTAATGCAAGCAGGGGCGCATGTGATAAAAATCGAAGGTGGTAGAGAGCTGTGTGAATTGGTAACGACCTTGGCACAAGCAGGCACACCAACTTGTGTACATCTTGGTTTGACCCCGCAGTCTGTGAACGTGTTTGGTGGCTATAAAATTCAAGGCCGCGGTGATGAGGCGGCTAATAAACTGCTTGCTGATGCTAAAGCAGTCGTCGATGCTGGTGCTGCATTACTAGTGCTAGAGTGTGTTCCAGCCGCGCTTGCAAAAGCCGTTACTGAAGCTGTTGCCGTGCCAGTTATTGGTATTGGTGCTGGAGCCGATACTGATGGTCAGGTATTGGTTATGCATGACATGCTAGGTATGGCGCATGGTCGAGTGCCACGTTTTGTCTATGACTTCTTAACCGATGAACGCAATAGCGCACACAGTATCGAAGGTGCTTTTGCGCTCTATCAGCAGTCAGTACGCGAAGGTAGTTTCCCGACTGAGCAGCACCAATTTAGCTGATTTTGAAGTTATTGAACAACAGAACGTTTGAATAGAAGAAAACTAATCATGTCTCCAATTATTTATCATGATATCTCGTCACTACGTGAAGCGCTGCAGCCTTATCGTGGTCAGCAACGTGACAAACAAGACCGTCAGCAGCGCATTGCGTTAGTACCAACGATGGGTAATCTGCATGACGGTCATCTTGAGCTGGTAAGAATTGCCAAACAGCATGCAGATGTAGTGGTGGTCAGTATCTTCGTTAACCCTACTCAGTTTGGCGTTGGGGAAGATTTCGATAGCTATCCACGTACGCTAGATGCAGATGTGGCTAAGCTTGCGACAGTGAATGCAGATTATGTGTTTGCACCTAGCATTGATGCAATGTATCCAGTATTACCACCACCTACTGCTGTGTTGGCAGGGGTTGTTGCCAATCAGTTATGTGGTCAATCACGTCCTGGACACTTTGATGGTGTTGGTATTGTTGTCGCTAAATTATTCAATATCGTACAACCAGATGTGGCAGTATTTGGACAAAAAGACTATCAGCAGCTTGCTATCATTAAGCAGTTGGTACGTGACTTGAGTTATCCTATTAATATCATTGGTGCGCCTATCGTTCGTGCTGATGATGGCTTAGCGCTATCATCGCGTAATCAATACTTAAGTGCAAATGAGCGTCAAGTTGCCCCTGTATTACATCAAGCATTGCAAGAATTAGCGCAGAGTTTGAAAAGTACGGCTCTTAGTCAGCAAGCATTTGATAAGCTATTAGTAGATACGCGGACACGTATTAGTGACGCAGGTTTTATTATTGATTATCTGGAAATAAAGACTGAGGAGTTAGGTTCTGTCGTAAGTGACTCTAAAACCTTTAATACAGAGAACAAAAATATCGTTATTTTAGTCGCAGCATGGCTAGGAAAAGCGCGCTTGTTGGACAATCAGTTGGTAGTGGTAAATTAGCTTTTATGACATAGCAGTAGACTAGTTACAATAGACTTGGATGAGTAGATCATGGGTGTAAGTCAGGATCAAAATAGTAATGCGGCAGCAACGATAGCGGATCAGACGTCTACGAATAAGCTCAGTATATTGGTGGTCTCAGGGCGTTCAGGATCTGGTAAGACCTCAGTATTGAATATCTTAGAAGATCTAGGCTATTACTCTATTGATAATCTGCCGCTGTCTTTATTACCTAATGCTGCTCATAAACTGGTCAATGAAAGCGGCATTCATCGTATTGCGCTGGGTGTCGATATTCGAACGCCACGTGCTGATTTATCTAACTTTGCAGTGACATATGCTTCTCTTAAGGAAACCTATGGGTCGCATGCGGTACAGATTTTATATGTGACTGCACAAGAGAGTACGCTGATAGCTCGTTTTAACGCGACGCGCCGTGTACATCCGCTGATGTCTCAAGATATTGATAGTGACAATGCTAAGCATATTGCCTTTAATTTACCGGCTGCTATCAAGAAAGAAGTTGAGCTATTAGAGCCAATTGCTGGTCATGCTGATATTAGGATTGATACCAGTAGCCTAAATATTCATCAATTAAAAGACAGCTTGCGTGAACATATAGGCATGGACAATCAGATTGTCATCAATCTACTGTCTTTTGGTTTTAAATACGGTAGTCCTATTGATGCTGACTTTGTATTCGATGTTAGAATTTTACCGAATCCGCATTGGAACCCTGAGTTACGTGACTCGACAGGTCTGGATACTGAAGTAGGGGCATTCTTCTTAGATTATCCAGAAGTAGCAGAAATGATGGGTGATATTGATAAGTTTTTGACCCGTTGGCTACCGGAGTTTTTGCACAATAATCGTCATACGGTCACGGTTGCTATAGGCTGTACGGGCGGCAAACATCGCTCTGTTTTTATCACTGATCATCTACAACGCCGTCTTGCTGACGCTATGCCTAAAGGCGTGAAGGTATTGGCAAAACACCGCGAAAAAAGTCGCTGGTAGTGATATCAGACACTATTTAATTTATTAATTATTATTTTGGAAAGCTTTTATGATTGACTGGAAAGAACAGGATATGCGCGTCTCGCGCACAGAACTCAAAAAAGCCCATGAGCGCTTACAGCAGTTATCTATACCGCTTGCTAGCTTATCGAAAAAACAGCTAAAAGCCTTACCTGCCAGTGATTATTTTATGGCGGAGCTAATGGCATTGGCTGATATTACCAGTGCCAATGCCCGCAATCGTCAGACCAAACGTGTTGGCAAGCTGATGATTGAAGAGAATCGCCATGAGCTGATAAAGGCGTTATTTGATGCCTTCTTTCCTAAAGAGCAAGTCTCAAAAATAGAGAGCTGGTACGAGCGTCTAAATATCAATGATGAAGGTACGCTCAAGCAGTTTGTGAAGCAATATAAAGCTTCTGAGCACCACAGTATGTATCAGTTGCTGTTGTGGATAGAGTATGCCAAACATATGCAAGACGATGAGTTGCTGGCAGAATCTAAAGCAGATTTAGCGAGTTATATTCGTGAAGTGGCTATTTTGTCGCAGCTGAAAAAATAATACCTACACCAAGCTAGAAGGTTATTAATTGAAAGATTATTAGTTGACAGGTTAGTAGTTAAAAAATGAATAGCTAAAATGTTAAGATGCAAAAAAGCCAATCAATTTATGATTGGCTTTTTTGTGCATGACGTACGGATGTACTGTGCGTTATGTCTATTATTCAAGTATTTATTGCTTGAGTTATTTCTTTTCAGCACGGGCTTTGTCGACCAAGTAGTCGACGACTTTAGGTACTTTAGCACTCTCACCAGTGACTACATATTTGCCTTGCACCACCACAGCTGGTACGCCAGAAAGCTGATAACGTTTAGCGCCTTCTTGTGAGCGACCAATTTTTGTACCAACAGCGAATGAGTTATATAGGCTGTTAAATTTCTTTTCATTCACGCCTTTTGATGCATACCATTTGCTCAATGATGATTGATCAAACAGTTTTTTACCATCTTTGTGGATAGCATCAAATAATGCAGAATGAGTTTTGTCTTCGAACCCTAAAAGCTGAGCCGCATAAAAACCGCGTGCATTGGCTTCCCAAACAGGGTTAAGTGCCGCTGGTGTTTTGAAGAATACGACATCTTTGTCTTTAGTCTTTGCCCATTTTTCCATATGCGGATCAAGCACATTACAATGTGGGCAACCATACCAAAAGAATTCACGAACAATGATAGCATCACCGCTGATTTTCTCTGGGTTGTCTAGCACACGGTAATCTTTTCCAGCGACATAGTCTGCAGCTTGTGCGCCCATAGAGGCAAGTCCAATGGCCATGGCTAGACCAGTCAGTGTGATGACACGTTTCATACTTTATCCTTGAGGTGTGGAGACTTAGAATGGGTTAAGAGGTTTGTGTCTATATGGTTGTTAAACATGTGACACTCTAAAATATATAGCTTTTAAAGCGTCTAAACCAGACAGTGTCGAGTATAATCGAACAATAACAAAGTATCGACTATGATAACGTAAAATGTATGTACTTGTGAATCGCATTCTTAACCGATAGTTGTAAAGCTGTTAGCTATTATTTAAGGTATATTGCTTGTTACTTTTTGAATCTACTGTTTCTCAAGTGTCTGCTTTATTTCTATATGGAACTTAAGAGATTCAAAAGTATCAGAATGCGATATTGTCACAAGGATACGTATCTTTTCTATATCAAGATATTGCCCAAAAAACAGGGTAAAATTTAAGCCTATTCACAATCGGTGACGATGTGCTTACGACAAAACTGCTACTCTCATGCTAATATTAAGCACATAATCGTGCGCTGTAAACGATAATAACGATATTGACAATCAAGGAACATACCATGAGCTCTGCTTTAAATTCTTCATCAACTTCGAGTGATCAAAATAACAATAGCGCTTTCAATAGTACAGAGTCTACCACCATCAACGTGGATCCTAGCGAAGTCGAAAAATTTAATAACTTGGCGAGTGAGTGGTGGAGCAACACAGGGGCTTTTGCAACGTTACACGAGATCAATCCATTACGTTTAAACTGGATAGAAGAAAACGTCAAACGTGGCTATCAAAATGCTGCTAATAAAAGTGCTGCTAATAAAACCGCTGAGCAAGGACTTGCTGGCAAAAAAGTACTCGACGTAGGGTGCGGCGGCGGAATATTGTCAGAATCTATGGCACGCCGCGGTGCTGATGTGACAGGAATTGATTTAGGTACAGAAAACCTAAAAGCTGCTGCGTTACATGCAGAGCAAAGCCAGTTAGAGAATACGCTTCGCTATCAGCATATACCTGTTGAAGAGTTAGCAAAAACACATGCTGGTCAGTTTGATGTAGTGACTTGTATGGAGATGCTAGAGCACGTGCCAGATCCTAGCTCGATCGTGCAGGCTTGTTATGAGTTGTTAGCTCCTGGCGGTGTCTGTGTACTATCAACGATTAATCGCAATCCTAAGTCTTATCTGTTTGCCATCGTTGGTGCAGAGTATGTACTGCGGTTGCTTGATCGCGGCACCCATGACTATGCCAAATTTATCACGCCAGCAGAATTAGACAAAATGGCACTCAATACTGGATTTGTTCGTCAGGATATTATCGGTTTGCATTATAATCCGCTGACCAAACGCTACTGGCTTGCCCAAAACGTCGATGTTAATTATATGATAGCCGTACAAAAGCCACTGGTTTAATGCTGCAAACGTCCATTTATTTGCCATACTTTCACTAAACACGTCATCAATTTCAAGAGCATTCACTATGACCCAATTTGTAAAAGCTGTTTTATTTGACCTTGATGGGACATTAATCGATACTGCTGCTGATTTTGTTCGTATCATTGGTAAAATGAGTCTCGAAAATGATTGGCAGGCACCGCCTGAAGCGGAAATCCGAGAGCAAGTCTCTGCGGGCGCCTCAGCTATGGTGCAATTGATGCTAAGACATAACAATCAACTCGAAGTCAGCGAAGAAGCGTTGCTTGAGTTTCGTCATCAGTTCTTAGATGATTATGAAGCAGATATCTGTGTCGATAGCTGCGTGTTTCAGGCGCTTGAAGCGGTACTGACTGAGCTTGAAGCAAAAGGTGTGCCTTGGGGTATCGTTACCAACAAGCCACGTTATTTAGCCGAAAAGCTATTAAGTGAGATGCAACTGGATCAACGCTGTGCGGTTTTGGTCTGTCCAGATGATGTATCACGTACGAAACCAGATCCAGAGCCAATGTATATGGCGCTAGAAAAACTTGGTATTCCGCGAGGGGCAGCGGGCTGCGTAATCTATGTCGGTGACCATGTACGTGATATTGAAGCTGGCAACGCCGCTGGCATGCCAACGATTTTGGCCGCTTATGGATATATTCCACCTGAAGATCAAAAGTCTTTGAAAAAATGGGGCGCCGACTATATTACAGATACGCCTGAGCAGTTAAATAAATTGCTGCTATCGTCTGGTAAGTTTGAGTATTTGTAGACTGCTATATATCACCAGTTTTACAACCATAAGTACATATCCTCAACGATTTAATGATAAGTAGTGAGCAATGCCATGAGTAACAATAATAACCAACCAGTCGTTCCACAAGACAATAAAAAAACGGTTCAAAGTCCTATTCAGCCTTTGACTCATGATGACATTCGTAGCTTTGTACCGTCCAGTAATTGCCTAGATGGTAAGACTATTTTAGTGACTGGAGCAGGGGATGGTATTGGCCGTGTTGCGGCATTGACCTATGCTCGTTATGGCGCCACTGTCTTATTGTTAGGACGCACTAGCAGCAAGCTTGAATACGTCTACGATGAGATTGAAAGTCTTGGTGGTAAGCAGCCTGCTATGTTGCCTATGAACCTAGAAGGGGCGACTTACGCTGAAATGCAGCAGCTTGAAGGACTAATTAATAAAGAAGTCGGCCAGTTAGATGGCATATTGCATAATGCTGGTGTATTAGGACAATTGACGCCGCTTGAGATGTATGACGTCGATACTTTTGCCCAAGTGATGAAAGTTAATTTCACAGCGACTTTTATGCTGACTCAAGCGCTATTGCCATTGCTAAAAGATGCAGATCATGGCTCTGTTGTTTTCACCTCTAGCACTGTAGGTACACATCCTCGCGCATTTTGGGGTGCTTATGCACTCTCAAAACAAGCAGTAGAAGGTATGAGTGATATCTTTACTCAAGAGACTCAGAACACTACCAATTTGCGTTTTAACTGCGTTAATCCAGGTGGTACTCGTACCAATATGCGTGCGCATGCGTATCCAGGTGAAAATCCTATGAGCTTAAAAACACCTGAAGATATCATGGCAGGCTATGTCTGTCTGATGTGTGACGAGAGCATTGGCGTACGCGGTCAAGTCATTGAGCTACAACCTAAAGACTAGTAGCGAGGTTTGTAAATCGATTACGTCATTCTTTATTGACGGTTTTATAAACTATTGCAGGTTGCAATTAACTATAGCTAGCCCCATCTATTTGTTATTAAAGACATTTGTATTGTCTAATTATAATGAATAAAAAATAGGATAAGATTATGGCAGGTGGCTGGTCAAGAGATGGTGCTGAGCACGAACAAATGGATGCAACTGTAAATGATGCATTGGAGCGAGCGCGACGTTCGTTACCGACAGGTGTGAGTGCCGAGCTGTGTGACGAATGTGGTAAGCCTATTCCAGAGGCACGGCGACTGGCAGTGCCCGGTATTCAGCACTGCGTTAGCTGTCAGACGGAGCTTGAGCAGGAAGCAAAAGCAGCTGAGCTGTTTAATCGCCGTGGTAGTAAAGACAGTCAATTGCGTTAAAAAATAGTTAGGGCGTGTCCTCAATTCAATTGATAGTCATCTAAATGGGTTAAAAATGGCTAAATCTTGCCAAACGGCGTCAAATAGCTGACTAGGGCGTGTTGAACATTGGCGACAAATTAATGGCAAAAAAAATAGCGAACGGTTAATCTTTAAGCTCTCACACAAAAAAGATATCGTTCGCTATGCCTCGCACCATGCTCAAAGATGAACACTG